>DAOUVF010000370.1 GCA_030667765.1 Bacteroides sp. | reverse complement strand
CTCAATCATCCAGGCAGCCGGGATTTTTCTGGCACCCGCCGGTGCAGGGTAGGAGGGTATATCAGGGTATTTCTTAAACAGCGATTCATATTCCGCTTCCGGGATCACAGGATTTTTAAAGAAACTCCCCGCATTACCCAGTTTGACAGGGTCCGGCAATTTCGATTCACGGATCTCAATGATCACCTGCCGCATGGTCTCCACATTCTGTCTGGCTTTGCCTGCCATTTTATCGGCAACCTGTTGATATCCGGTATTCAGCACCGGCTTTTTAGCCAGGCGGAAAACCACTGATGTGACAATGCATTTATGCTTCCATGAACCTTTGAATATACTGTCCCGGTATCCGAACCGGCAGGCCTCATTTTCGAATGTAAGCTTCTGGCCGGTAAGGATATCAATAGCAGATACCCTTTCAATGGCATGCTCTGCTTCCACACCATAAGCGCCTATGTTCTGAATGGGACTCGATCCCACTGAGCCCGGGATAAGGGACAGGTTCTCTATTCCGCCGAAATCCCATGTGGTAGTCCAGGCCACAAAATCATCCCAGTTTTCCCCGGCACCAACCTGTATTTTTACGGTGGACCTGTCTTCATCAATTATTTCCCTGCCGAGTATATGCGGACGGATCACCAATCCCTTGAAATCATCAGAAAAAAGGATATTACTTCCGTCTCCCAGGATGAGCCTGGGTCCCTTCAGAAATTCAGGATATGAGATCAGTTCCCGGATATCCTTGATGCTCCGGCACTCGCAGAAATACCTGGCCTCAGCATCAACATGAAAGGTATTCAGGTCCCTGAGAGGATGGTTCTGACGGATATCTGGCATGATAGAAAAATACCGTCCAAAGATAAACAATATCCACCTACCTCCTTTGCGTTAAAGGATATATTCCTTATGTTTAAATGATAGGAAACTTGTATCATTTGGAGGGAAAAAGCATATATATTGCTGTGACTAACGACCTGGTGATAGACCAGCGTATTCACAGGACAGCCATGACCCTGCTCGAAACCGGCGCAAGGCCTGTACTGGTTGGATTTAAACGTCCGGGGAGTCAGGAGATTACGGAACGGCCCTACAGGACCTGCCTCCTCAGGCCGGTGTTCCAGAAAGGATTTTTATTTTATGCCTGTGTAAACCTCCGACTGTTCTTTTTCCTGTTATTCAGGAGGTCGGCCATGCTGGTCTCGAATGATCTGGATACACTGCCGGCTGTTTTCCTTGCGGCCAGGATTAAAAGCATACCCCTGGTATTTGACAGCCACGAATACTTTACAGAGTTGCCTGAGCTGGTAGACCGCAGGTTTGTTCGCCGGGTATGGAAGGGATTTGAAAAAGTATTACTGCCACGTATTCGATACGGTTATACAGTATGCCAGTCCATTTCGCAGGCTTACCAGGATAATTACGGGATCCGGCTCGCCGTGGTCAGGAACCTGCCTATTGCATCCGGTCAGGAGCCAGGGATAAATAGCCATGAGGAAAACAAGCGGCCTGACCTGATCATTTACCAGGGTGCAATCAACATGGGAAGGGGACTCGAAACCATGATCAGGGCAATGACATACCTCGATAAGTACCGCTTGCAGATATTCGGGGAGGGGACTATCACACAGGACCTGGTCC
Source organism: Bacteroides sp. (assembly GCA_030667765.1). GTDB lineage: Bacteria > Bacteroidota > Bacteroidia > Bacteroidales > SM23-62 > SM23-62. Next base: position 2,051 of record DAOUVF010000370.1, on the reverse strand, counting down.
GGCTCCGGGATTCCCTTTCATTGTGGAACCGTGTTGAATTTATGGGCAGGATCCCCTTTGGTGAGCTCAGGATATTTACCCGTCAGGCAGCACTCGGCATATCGCTGGAAGAAAATATCGGCCTGAATTATTATTATGCCCTTCCCAACAAACTCTTCGATTATATACAGGCGCAGATCCCGGTACTGGTATCGGACCTCCCGGAGATGCGCAGGATCGTTACAGATTATGAGATAGGGCAGGTGGTGCGGGACCGTGACCCTGAACTGCTTGCCAGGCAGGTTGAAGAGATGATGTCTTCAGAGGAGCAGAGAAAAAAATGGAAAAAGAACCTGCATTTAGCAGCGGGTGAATTGCACTGGGAAAATGAGGTTGATAAACTAAGGGATGTATATCGTGACGCGGGACTTACCTTCCCGGTTATACCTCCGTCTCCCGGATGATCAGTTCTTCAAAATTGTCAGGGTCGGTAACTCCCTCGGTATTGAATATCAGGACCCTGGACTGGCGGTTCAACCCTATCTTCTTTTTAACTTTTTCGAGTGACTCTTCATAAGCAAGTGCTGTGAGTCCACCGAGTCCGGCAGCCCCTGATTCTCCTGCAAAGATTTGTGTGTCATTCCTGAAAGGGAAATAAAGGTTTTGCATGGCCTTGATGGCGTAATCATCCGGGATGGCAAGAAACAGGTCCACTCCATCCTTCAATATCTTCCAGGCAAGATGTGAGGGGGTTCCGCAATTCAAACCTGACATCAGTGTTTGCTGTGATCCCTTTGTCTTTGAAACCCTGTCCTGCCTTATAGATTCAAGCAGGGAATCCGAATTGAGCGGTTCTACAGCAATGATCATGGGCATGTTTTTAGGATACCTGTTACGGTAATAGGCAACAACAGATGATGCCCAAGTTCCTACTCCGGACTGCAGAAATACAAAATCTATTAGAGGTTCCCTGGGCGCATGTAACAACTCTTCCAGTTCCATCATCATGGTTTTATAGCCTGTTGTAATGAGGGTCGGTATCTCAACATAACCTTCCCATGACATATCCTGCATAAGTACATAACCATTCCTTTCGGCCTCATCCCGTGCCCTCGCTACTGCTGCATCATAATCTCCATCCACGACAATCACCTTTCCGCGTTGTTTTTTGATATTTTTGATTCGGGAAATTGCTGTATCGGCGGGGACAAAAATGACGGCTTTCTGCTTATTCATCTTTGCAGCCCATGCAACGGATCTACCATGGTTGCCATCCGTGGCCGTACAGAAAATATGTTTGCCAGGATTCGCCTCCAGGTATTTATATATGGCAAAACTCGCTCCCAGGGTCTTGAAAGTATTTTGCCTGAACCGGCGGGATTCATCCTTGATATATAATTCCTTAATGCCCATGCTTTTTGCCAGCCGCGGGAGTAAGATCAAAGGAGTCGATTCATAACGCCGGAGCTTGCTGTGGTAGGCCAGTGGATCCTCATTCTTGAACACCCTGTTAAACTTACGGTCGAGTAAGAAACCGGGCTTTTCTTTGAGATTGAGATGATAACTACAGTTCAGAGGCATGATTTTGAAATAAATGTCAGAGACCTAACAGGGTACGTTTCGAATCACCGGTGCTGACCAACATATTCAGCGGATTTTCAATAAGTTCCTTGATCCTGACAAGGAAACTGACAGAGTCACGTCCGTCGATCAACCGGTGATCATACGACAGTGCAATATACATCATCGGGCGGATATGCACCTGTCCGTTCACTGCTACAGGTCTTTCAACAATATTATGCATCCCCAGAATGGCTGATTGAGGGGGATTCAGAACCGGTGTCGAAAGCAAGGATCCAAAAACCCCACCGTTGGTGATGGTAAAAGTACCACCTGTCATATCATCCATGCTGATCCTGGCGGCCCGTGCCTTGTTGGCCAGCTCCATGATCTGTGACTCAATGGAGGCCAGGCTCAGTGCTTCAGCATTCCTGATTACGGGCACCATCAGTCCCTTATCAGTCTGGACTGCAATCCCGATATCACAATATTCGGGAGAAACCATTTCTTCT
>DAOUVF010000336.1 GCA_030667765.1 Bacteroides sp. | reverse complement strand
GAGGCAGAAGCTGCTGCCGGAGCAAAAAAACCAGACCTGCCTGCCATGATTGAAACAATGGATTATGAGATAGAAACCGAGGTCTGGGCAGATAACCTGACTATACCCTGGGCCATTGTTTTTCTGAACGAAGACACCGCACTGGTTACAGAGCGGCCCGGTACGCTCAGGATGATTATAGACGGTCAGCTGCTTGCTGAACCTGTTTCGGGGACCCCTGAAGTATTGCATGAAGGACAGGGTGGTTTGATGGATGTGAATATTGATCCTGCATATACCTCCAATGGATGGATCTATCTGTCTTACAGCCATGTTATTGAAAAAAAGTTGATCAACAAACGGGCACCGGCCATGACACGTATTGTCAGAGGACGTATTAAGGATATGAAATGGAGTGATGAAGAGCTTATCTACGAGGCACCACATAAGACATACCGTACAACGCGCCACCATTATGGTAACAGGATCGTATTCGATAGTAAGGGTTATCTCTATTTCAGCATTGGTGACCGGGGCGCACAGGACCAGGCACAGAATCCTTCAAGACCCAATGGTAAGATCCACAGGATCTTCCCCGATGGGAGCATTCCTGATGATAATCCATTCATTGACAATGGATTATCTACTTTATACACCCTCGGTAACCGGAATCCGCAGGGAATTTCCATCCATCCTGTTACGGATGAAGTATGGTCGGTTGAACACGGTACCCTGGGTGGCGACGAGTTGAACCTTATCCAGAAAGGCAAGAATTATGGCTGGCCCGTGATCACCTATGGAAAGAACTACAATGGAACCATCATCACAGAATATACACGGAAAGAGGGCTATGAGCAACCCATCAAGTACTGGAAACCATCCATTGCCGTTTGCGGGATGGAATTCTACCAGGGAGAGGCCTTTGCCCTGTGGCAGGATAATTATTTGCTTGTGTGTGCTCTGAAATATGAAGAGGTAATTCTACTTAATATTGAAAAGGACCGGGTGATGCACCAGGAGGTGATTCTGAAAAATGCCGGCAGGGTAAGGGATGTGGGGATGGACGCCGGGGGGAATATATATGTTGTCGTAAATGAGCCCGACAGGGTGATCAAATTAAGTCCTAAAGCCGAAAGATAGAGTATTCCTCATTACTAATCAGTGGGAGATGTTAATGATCCGGTCGACAATCTCCCTGCGTGTTGGAGAGTGATGTCATGATCACAACCAGGTTTTGTGAAGGTACGATAAATGCAAAGTGTTCCCTGTGAGTTTCTGCAGGGTGTAACCCACTGAAATATTGCCTCCATTAAAAACCATACCATAATTCTTCTCGTCTTTGAGTTGAAAAAACTGGATTTCAATAGAGATCAGGGAACTGGTTTGGGTATCCTGGGCAAATCCTGTGCTTGTGCTGATCAGCAGTATCATTGTGTTTTGTAATGTGAATCGGGCAGAATGTAACATTTCATTATTTAGAAGAAATTGTTAATTTCAACCAGTCTAAATTAAAACAAATCTGTTATGGCTCAAAAAGATTCACGTTCCAGCGAATCAATGTACTATCCCAGTGAAGAGATTATAAAATCATCCCGGGTGAAGGATTATGATTGCCTGTATAAGGAATCCATAGAAGACCGGGAAAGATTCTGGGAAATTGAAGCCGGGAAGTTAAGCTGGTATAAGAAATGGGACAGGGTGCTGGATGATACAAATAAACCGTTTTACAAATGGTATACCGGTGGAAAGATCAACATAGTTGCCAATGCCATTGACCGGCATCTGAGTTCTGATACAAGGAACAAACTTGCCCTGATCTGGGAAGGGGAACCCGGGGATGTCAGGACTTTCTCCTTTTTTGCCCTGAACAGGGAGGTTTCGAAGTTTGCCAATGTACTGAAAGCCATGGGAGCTAAGAAGGGGGATATTATAACCATCTACATGCCCCAGATACCTGAACTAATCATTGCCATGCTGGCCAGTGCGAAGATCGGTGCAGCTCACAGTGTTGTTTATGGGGGATTCAGCGTTGAAGCCCTTGCCGAACGAATAGCCGATGCAAAAAGCAATATCCTGGTCACAGCCGATGGCGGGTTCAGGCGTGGTAAGCCGACCAACCTGAAAACCATTGCCAATGAAGCCATGAAACGCTCCCCTACAATTACCGCCTGCATCACCGTCAAACGTACCGGGGAAGAATGTTACATGGAAAACGACCGCGATTTCTGGTGGCATGACCTGATGAGCATGCCCATTGCCTCTGCAAAATGTGAAACGGAGATCATGGATGCGGAAGATCCCCTGTTTATATTATATACATCCGGTACGACCGGGAAACCCAAGGGACTGGTACACACCCATGGTGGTTATACCGTTTATACATCTACCACTTTCCGCTATGTTTTTGACTACCAGCCTGAAGATCGCTGGTGGTGTGCAGCAGATCCGGGATGGATAACCGGGCACAGCTATATTGTATACTCTCCGATGATCAATGGCGCCACCACTATCCTTTATGAAGGTGCACCCAACCATCCTTTTCCCAACCGCTGGTGGCAGATGATAGAGAAGTATGGTGTCAATATTCTTTATACCTCGCCGACGGCTATCAGGGGACTGATGCGGTTCGGGTCCTCCTGGGCCGATCGTCATGACCTGAGTTCTCTCCGCTTACTCGGTTCGGTGGGGGAGCCAATCAATCCCGAAGCCTGGAAATGGTATTATGAAGTGATTGGGAAAAAACGCTGTCCTATTATGGATACATGGTGGCAGACCGAGACAGGCGGCTTCATGATCACACCTTTGCCCATAACCCCTCTAAAACCGGGATCGGCCACCAAACCATTTTTCGGAAATGTTGTTGATGTAGTGGATGATAAAGGAAAATCAGTAAAAACAGGAGAGGAAGGCAACCTGGTGATCAAGAATCCATGGCCGGGTATGGCCCGGACCATCATGGGGGATCCTGACCGGTTCATAGAGAAATACTGGAAAAAATATGAGAAACAGGGATGGTATCTTACCGGAGATTCAGCCAAGATCGATAAAGACGGTTATATCTGGATCATCGGCCGGAATGATGATGTACTGAAGGTAAGCGGATACCGGCTGGGATCGGCGGAGATCGAGAGTGCCCTGGTCAGTCACCCGGCTGTTACTGAGGCGGCTGCCATTGGCTTGCCTGATCAGCTCAGAGGGAATATAATCCACGCAACTGTGATCCTGGCCACAGGAATAACTGGTTCTGACGAGTTGGTAGCCGAGCTGAAAAAACATGTCCAGAAGGAAATTGGTCCCATTGCCAGGCCTGAATTTATCGTGTTTGAGGATTCCCTGCCCAAAACACGCAGCGGCAAGATCATGAGGCGTGTGCTCAAGGCCAGGGCTCTGGGACAGGATGAGGGGGATCTTTCCACACTGGAGGAATAAGTCAGATTTGCGGGGATTGCTTAAAGGTTAAAGTTCCCATCCGAAGGTTACATTTAGCACATAATCCTGTCCTGAGGCACCCTCAGCCGGCTGGTTATCAAAGTTATGGGTATATCCTAATTTGATATAGAAATCACTGAAAAGATCGTATTTAAGGTCAATTTTATAATCCAGCCTGACCCTGCCCCTCTCCGTGATACTCGGATAGAGATAGGCATTGGTCAGCAGGCTGAAATCTTTAATATCAAACAGGTTTACTTCAATTCCAAGGGCCAGTTCCAAACTGTTCCTGTTAGGTGTGTCATCCATGAATTTTTCATTGAGCCATACAATACCACCCAGGGTTGAGAAATAAATTTTATTGGTATTGATAATAAAATTACCGGCACCGGCATTGATCGTGGAACGCAGATCTAATTTTTGCTCATCACTTTGCAAAAACTTGGCAGAAAGGTACAGGAACCATGAATTCTGCAGCAGCAGCTTGGTACCCAAAGATCCCTCCATCCTGTTTGTTCTGATACTATCCTGATGGCTCCTGACAATGTCAAGCGAGGCAGCTGCGCCCCAGTACTCGCCTGTATAAGCAATGTTGCTCCGGCTTGTGAACTGCATGAAGTTATTGGCTTTGGCCAGGTC
>DAOUVF010000272.1 GCA_030667765.1 Bacteroides sp. | reverse complement strand
TCAAAATACAAGTTGCCCATTGTTGTGACCGGGTTCGAACCTGTGGATATCCTGCAGGGTATCTACCGGGTTATCCTGCAGCTGGAAAAGGGATCTTCAGAAGTGGAGAATGCCTATGGCAGGGTGGTTACCAGGGAGGGTAACCAGCAGGCTAAAAAACTGTTGAAAGAAGTCTTCGAGCACACTGATATGAAATGGAGGGGGATTGGCAGTATCCCGGATAGTGGTTTCCGCCTGGCTCCCGGATATGAAGCTTACGATGCCGAAAAGATCTTTGATGTTGGCCAGATTGTTCAGCAGGAGTCTGAAAAATGCATTGCCGGTGAAGTTCTTCAGGGATTGAAAAAACCTGGTGATTGTCCCGCCTTCGCTAAGGAATGCAAACCTGAGCATCCACTGGGAGCCCCCATGGTTAGTTCAGAGGGTGCATGTGCAGCCTATTACAGGTTTAAGAAAACAGAAATTGCCTGAATTGAAATATATAATGGATTTCCAGCTAAGTTGTCCCATTCCCATCAGCGAATATCCTGTGATCACCATGGCTCACGGAAGCGGTGGCATATTATCTCACCAGCTGATAGAAAAAATGTTCCTGCCTGCTTTTAATAATGACCTGCTTAATGCAGGACATGATGGTGCAGTTATTGCCGGAGAGGCTGGAAGGCTTGCCTTTACGACGGACAGTTTTGTGGTACAGCCCATTTTTTTTCCGGGAGGGAATATAGGGGACCTGGCCGTGAACGGGACCGTAAATGACCTGGCATGTTGTGGTGCAAAACCTGAGTACATGTCTGTGGGCATGATCCTGGAGGAAGGATTGCCCATGGAAGATCTCTGGAAGATCGTACTGAGCATGAAAGAGGCTGCGGACAAGGCAGGTGTTAGTATTGTTACCGGTGATACAAAAGTGGTGGACAGGGGAAGCGGGGATAAAATATTCATCAACACCTCCGGTATAGGACGGGTCAGGGAAGGCGTGAATATCGATCCCCGGAACTGTCAGCCGGGAGACGTGGTCATTCTCAGCGGGACCATCGGGGATCATGGGGTGGCTATTATGTCGGCCAGGGCCGGACTGGAGTTCGAGACATCCATCGAAAGCGATTCGGCAGCCCTGAACGGCCTGGTGGACACCATACTGGATACCAGTCCGAATATATCGGTTCTCCGGGACCCCACCCGGGGAGGTGTAGCAACGACATTGAATGAGATCAGCCAGTCAGCCCGTGTGGGCATGGTCCTTCAGGAAACACTGATCCCGGTCTCACCAGCTGTCAGGGGGGCCTGCGAAGTGCTTGGTCTCGATCCCCTGTATATTGCCAATGAAGGGAAACTATTAGTCATCCTTCCTGAAAAAGATGCCGATGCAGTACTCGGGAAGATGAAGCAGCATCCCCTGGGTTCGGAAGCATGTGTGATCGGAAAACTGTCAGCCGAGCACCCTTCAATGGTAAGGATGACCACCAGTATTGGCACCAGCAGGATCATTGATATGCTTACCGGAGAGCAATTACCCAGGATCTGTTAGCATGTATCATCCGGGCAGACCCGGATTCAGCAGGATCTTCATACTGCTCTCTTCCTTCCTGTCAAACATTTCATATGCCCTGGGACCCTCTGACAGGGGGAGTTCATGGCTGATGATCATATCCAGGTCAAAAGGCCAGTCCTCCAGTTTCGGCAAAAGAATATCCATATAATAACGCGCAGAACATCGTCCGGTCCTGTAGGTAAGATTCATGTTGTAGGCATCCGCAGGGGTAAATGTGAATAGGTCAGAAGTATGTACACCTACCGATGAAATGATGCCTCCTGGCCTGACGAGTTTGAGGGCCAGGTCTTGTGCAACGGGACTACCCACCGCTTCCATCACCGCTTCTGCTCCTGTGCCATGTGTTTTTTCCAAAACATTTAAAACAGGATCTTCATGCAATGGTACTGCAATGGCTCCCAGCCTGTTGGCTATTTCCAACCTGGCAGGGACACTATCTATGGCAATAATATGAAGTGCACCCTGTTCAAAAGCACTCATGATGGTCATAATGCCAACGGGTCCGCAACCAATCACAACATATAATCCGCCTGGATTGATCTCTGCCATATCAGCACAGAAGTACCCTGTCGAAAGTATATCTCCGCTCAGCAGGACATGATTGGGTGGGAGATCTTCAGGAATACTGACCAGTGTGGCATCAGCATAGGGAACCCTGACGTATTCCGCCTGGGTACCTTGCAGTCCCATTCCACTTTCCACCCAGCCATACAATTGACCGTTGATACAGCGGGCTGTAAGGCCTATGTCACAGAAATAGCATTTCCCGCAATTAGTGGTAAAAGGACTTGCCACCATTTCACCTTTTTTCAGGATCCTGACATCCTTGCCCTTTTCCACCACCTCTCCGATAAACTCATGACCCATAACCGTTCCTGTGTCGAGTCCGGATTCCCGTTCATGGTAGATATGCAGATCAGATCCGCATATGGCCGTTTTGCTCACTTTTACAATGGCGTCAGTAGGTTCCTTGATTTCCGGATCCGGTACCTTCTCATAACGGATATCCATTTTCCCGTGGAATGTTAATGCCTTCATTTGTTTTTTTATATAAATATATGAAACTCGGCATTAATTTTGCACGCATATTTTTACATATAAGCATATTTTCATATTTTCGTAAACATAAAATGGGAGAGTTGAGTATGAGCAGACGTGTACATTTAATTAAAACTTTAATTAGTGTTGTTTTTTTACTTATCCTGTTCACGGGATTGAGTGCCCAGTCTATTGGGTCACTTGGGGAGGCAAAGGCATACCCCAATCCATTCAAGGAAAATATAACCATAGAATATCAGCTTCAACAAAGCGGGCGGGTTGAGATACAGATCAATAATATCCTTGGCCAGAGAATCAAGTCCCTTGTCAAGAAGGATCAGCAGGCTGGTATACAGAGAATTAAATGGGATGGCATGGATGAATCGGGCAGCCTTGTACGCACAGGGATTTATTATATTACATTGAGGACCCCAACGGATAAGAAGGTTATCAAAGTCATGAAAACCAAATAACGACATGGATAAAATTGCTTTAATCTCCGGAGCGAGTCGGGGAATTGGCCTGGAAACAGGCAAACAACTTCTGGAACTTGGATGGAACGTAGTTTTTACAGCCCGTAATATGCATGAAGGGCGTCCCCTTGTTAATAAACTCAGGGAGAAATGGAAATCAGCCTGGTTTCATCAGCTTGATGTTACCGACGAACAGAGTATCAGTGATGTAGCTGAGTATGTGGAGGATACCTGTGGAAGACTGGATGTCCTTATCAATAATGCAGGGATAATGATTGAGGAAAATCACAAAATCATGGATGTGGAACTGGAGGACCTGCATAAAACAATGGCAACCAATTTGTACGGTCCGCTTATGTTGACCAGGACGATGTTACCTTTTTTTAAGGACAGTAAGGATGCCCGGGTGATCAATGTCTCCAGCAGGATGGGACAATTATCAGGGATGGAGGGTGGACATGCAGCCTACCGGATCTCCAAGACAGCACTGAATGCACTGACGGTCGTTATGGCAAAGGAGCTCGAAGGTGAGGGGATCAGGGTAAATACCATATGTCCGGGCTGGGTATGCACAGACATGGGCGGTCCCGATGCTAATAAGTCCATCGAAGAAGGAGCAGATACGGCAGTATGGCTGGCCACAGCAGATAAGATCGAGAACGGAAAATTTTACGCTGACAGAAAAGTTATCCCCTGGTAAGTCTTTCAGAGATTTACCCTTGTTCCATTATGCAATGATTTCACCGCTGCCTGGTTAAGGATGATAGCTGACAAACCTTCAAGGGAGTTGACCCCTGGTTCGGTTCTTAACCGGACAGCCTGAATAAAATCCTCAAGGTTTTTGATTATGGACCTGGTCCATACAGAAGGTGCCGGTGAAAGCCTGGGTTCAACCTCATCATTCAGTCTGAGCAGGCCGGTATGGTCGGCAAGGGCATTCAGCTGTGGACTGTCAACTTCAAGGATCCATCCTGTCTGTCCGGGATCAACCTGGATAGTGGCCTGGAAGGACTCATAATCGAGGATCCAGCGCCGGATATCGTTTGTTTCTTCTTTTTCAATAAGGAGGGAAAGCGGGAATTTGCCGGTAATAAAGGATATCATCCGTTCCAGGAGCGGCACCGTTCCGGCATAACCATTCACATGATAACCGTTGACCAATTGCCGGGGATGGCAGCTTACCCGGAGTTCGTAAAGATCATTGGGTTTTTTGGCCAGCCAATCTTTCAATGTCCTCACTGCCGGATAGAAGTGCAATGGATTCAGCATTCCGAGTCTCCGGTCGTACCGGTCCAAAAACTCCAGGATCTTATTGAATTCATAAATACTGCTGGCCAGGGGATAGGGTGTGATAATGTCTTTGTTCGTTTCCAGCAGCAGTATAATATGACTTGCTTTTATTGTTGGATACGAATCAAGGAGTATGGCATGAAGGTTACTTGTGAGAGCTTCATCAAGGGAGGTCATCTCCACATGTGTATCTTTCAATTTCTGAAACATGGGCTTATAATACCTGAAATGCTCCTCAGGTCCGATAAAACCCATACGTACATGTCCTGTCTTGCCGGCAGGATTACACGATGTGAGGGTCAGGGATGGGACCAGGCAACTGCCTGCTGTAAGAGCACTTGTTCTAATAATAAATTTC
>DAOUVF010000081.1 GCA_030667765.1 Bacteroides sp. | reverse complement strand
TTCTGGTAGATAAATCCTGCCATGGCCGCAGCAATCCCGGTAAATGAGTTCAGCAGGGAGATAACGACTGGCATATCCGCCCCACCGATAGGAAGGACGAAGGTAACACCGTACACAAGTGCGATGGCCAGCAATAGATATACCAGGACCTGCTGGGATCCGGCAGGTATATTCCCGGCTGTGATATAAACAATCATCACTACAACCACCAGCAGTATAAACAGGTTCAGATATTTCATGAATCCTGCGAAAATATCCCCCACTTTGTCATCCAGTTTCCCATAGGCGATCATACTCCCGCTGAAGGCAATGCTCCCTATGACAAGTCCCAGCAGGGTAACCAGTGTGGATTCATTAGCGGGATTGGAAAATTCAATCAGCGCAACCAGGGCTGATGCAGCCCCACCTGTGGCATTAAAAATGGATACCAATTGGGGCATGGCAGTCATCTGAATCTTTCTGGCAATGACCGATCCGAATATAGTTCCCGTGGCTATAGCCAGCAGGATGATGACCAGGTTTGCCAGCTGAATACCCTCCCCGGCTGCATTTTTATGGAATACAAGGGTAGTGATCATGGCCAGCAGCATACCGCCTGCAGCCCACAGGTTCCCACGCCGGGCAGTTTGTGGATGGCTGAGCAATTTCAGGCCGATTACAAAAAATACAGCGGCAAGCAGATAAGAAAATTCAAGTATTGCTTCACCCGTGGTAACTCCAAGATTATTAAGCGCTGTATCCATGCTTACTTTTTTCTCTTCTTTTGAAACATTTCAAGCATCCTGTCGGTCACCACGAATCCCCCGGCTACATTAAGTGTACCAAAGATCACCGCCAGGACCCCCAGGACCAGGTTAATGTTCAACGTACTCGTGTCTGCATGGCCTACCAGGATAATGCCACCAATAATAATGACCCCACTGATGGCATTCGCTCCAGACATTAATGGTGTATGCAGTACGGAGGGTACATTTGATATCACCTCAAACCCAAGAAATATGGTTAGAACAATGATAAATATTGCCTCCTTGTTGGCAAAAAAGAATGCTATGATACTGTCCATATTTAAAGCATTTTTCGGTTTTTATTCACTTTCCATTTCAATGATCTCCAGAACCTTCTGGTTTACAATCTCATGATCATGCGTCATGCAGGTACTTTTAATGATATCATCCTCAAAATCCAGGTTCAGGTTTCCTTCTTCAGTTATCATCAGGTTCAGGAAATTAATATAATTATTACCCAGCATTTTGCTGGCATCGGCCGGCATCCTGGAAGGGAAATTGGAATTTCCGATGATCCTGATCTGTTTGTAGATTATGGTCTCATCCTTTTTTGTCAGTTCACAATTGCCGCCTGAACCGGCAGCCATATCTATGATTACAGAACCAGGCGACATCTCATCAACGGTTTTTTTGTGTATTAAAAGGGGAGCCTTTCTGCCCGGGATCTGGGCTGTACAGATCACAACATTTGAGCTGACAGCATGATCATGGATCAATTGCGCCTGCTTGGCTTTATATTCTTCTGTTTGCTCTACTGCATATCCTCCGGCAGCTGCATCATCGGTGGACCCTTCCACTTCGATGAATTTCCCGCCAAGACTCATAACTTCTTCTTTTACAGCCGATCTGACATCGAATACTTCAACCACGGCTCCAAGTTTTTTTGCCGTGGCCAATGCCTGTAAGCCAGCCACTCCAGCACCAATTATAAGAATTTTAGAAGGTTTGATAGTCCCTGATGCAGACATGAACATGGGGAAAAAGTTGGGCAATTTGCTTGCCGCTACAAGGACTGCCTTGTATCCGGCAATGGTAGCCATGGACGATAATATATCGACGGCCTGGGCACGACTTGAGCGCGGGACCATATCCAGGCTGAAGGAAGTAACCCCTGCTTTTGCCAATTTCTGTACTATATCCGTATTGCTCAGCGGGTTCAGTATGGCAACCAATACCTTTCCGGCAGGGATATCTTTGTCCTCAGGTGGATTGATCTTTAAAACCAGGTCTGATTCTTTCAGAATGTATTCCTTGGTCTGTATGGCAGCTCCCGCATCTACATATTCCTCATTGCTCGCACAGGAAGAGGTGCCGGCATCGGATTCAATCAGCACCGTGATTTTCTTTTTCACGAGGGTCTGGATATTCTCGGGAAGCAAGGCAACCCTGTTTTCCGAACCACCTTCTCTGAGCACTCCAACTATCATATCTGCAATTTTTTAACGGGGGACTAAAGGAATAAAACCCTTAAATTTAGGAATAAAAATTCAATCTGATTGGTTTAGAATCGTTATAAATACCATGTAGTTATAGCTAATTATAAATCAACCTGTTCTGATTTTTCATAAATTTATTAGGGAAAATTTCTCAAATCACTTTTCAGTCATGGCAGGTTCCATCGTTTCAATCATTGGCGAGTATGCCCCCAGGGATAAGAGTAGCCTGATTGCCATCCTGCAACAGGTTCAAAAAGTAGAAGGGTATATCACACCTGAAGCGGTCACCAGCATATCCAGCCATTTATCCATCTCCAGGAGCCAGATCTTCGGCGTAGCTTCCTTTTATTCACAATTCAAATTTAATCCTCCCGGAAGAAATTCCATCAGAATTTGCCTTGGAACTGCCTGTCATGTACAGGGGGGAGATTTCCTGCTAAATGCCCTGCGGTCAGAGATTGGCATTTCGCCCAATGAGACCACGCCCTACGGCAGGTTCGACCTGGAAAGGGTGGCCTGCCTGGGATGCTGTGCATTGGCCCCGGTGGTTATGATAAACGATGATATCTTCAGCAATATGTCTGTGATAAAACTGCAGGAAATCCTGAACCGTTATGAATGATTTCTTTGCACTTCAGGAAAGATCCCTTGAGGAATGGCAGGTGCTTCAAGCATCACCTGATCCGGTCATCTATATAGGCATGGGCAGTTGTGGGCTGGCATCCGGAGCCGGAGATGTCTGGGATCTGACCAAAGAAATCCTCGATCAGCAGAAACTGAAGATCAATGTCTTGAAGGTAGGTTGCATCGGTCCATGTTACCTGGAACCATTCATGGACATACAAAAACCCGGACTGCCCCGTGTAAGCTTTAATAATGTCAATGAACAGAAGCTGAGAAAGCTTATCCCTGCTTATTTAAAGAACGGAAAATCCGGTATCAGGCCGCTGGGCCACCTGGGGGATACAAGGGAGCCACTCGACGGGATTAAATCGTTCTGGGAACAACCCATGTTGAAATTGCAGGAGCGGATCGTGCTGCGGAATTGCGGGATCATTGATCCGGAAAACATTAAACATTATTTAGCCAGGGGCGGTTTTAAAGGACTGTTAAAATCCTTTGAACTTGGTCCAGATGGAGTGATAGAGGAAGCTAAAACAGCCGGACTCCGCGGTCGTGGGGGAGCCGGGTTCCCAACCTGGAAAAAATGGCAACTCTGCCAGGAAGCACCAGGCAGGAAAAAATACCTTATCTGTAATGCAGATGAAGGAGATCCCGGGGCTTTCATGAACCGCTCCCTTATGGAGGGTGACCCTTATTCTCTTCTGGAAGGGATGATCATTGCGGCCTATGCCATCCAGGCAGAACAGGCTTATATCTATATCCGCGCAGAATATCCCCTGGCCATAGCAAGGCTGAAACTGGCCATCGCCAGGCTACACGATTGTGGATTGCTGGGTAAAAATATACTGGGCAGTGGATTCGGGCTCGATATCAGGTTAAAAGAGGGTGCCGGGGCTTTCGTTTGCGGCGAGGAAACGGCCTTGATCGCTTCTGTTGAGGGTCGAAGGGGCATGCCTAGAAGCAGGCCACCCTATCCTGCCAGTTCAGGTTTGAACGGCTCGCCAACGAATATCAACAATGTCGAAACCCTGGCCACCATCCCCACTATTATGCGTGAAGGGGGGAAATGGTTTGCAGGCCATGGTTCCGAAAAAAGTAAAGGCACAAAGACTTTTGCACTGGTAGGTAAGATACGGAGGACCGGACTCATAGAAGTGCCCATGGGAATAACACTGCGGGAGATTATATTCGATATCGGGGGCGGAACACGCAAGGAATTTAAAGCTGTACAGACAGGGGGACCCTCAGGCGGATGTCTCTCCAGGGAATTCCTGGATCTCCCGGTCGATTATGAATCCCTGACGGGAGCGGGATCCATCATGGGGTCCGGTGGACTCATCATCATGGATGAAGATACCTGCATGGTGGATGTGGCCCAATATTTTCTCCGCTTTACAAGTGCTGAAAGCTGCGGAAAGTGTACGCCCTGCCGTATTGGGACCAAACGCATGGTCGAGATCCTCGAGAAGATCACAAGTGGCAATGCTGAGATGACTGACATTCAGATACTTGAAGATCTATGCGGGACCGTAAAGGAAGGTTCATTATGTGGTCTTGGACAAACTGCCCCGAATCCGGTTTTAACCACCCTGAAGTACTTCAGGAATGAATATGAGCAACATATAGTTGAGCATCGCTGTGCTGCAGCTGTATGCAGGGAACTTGTCGAATACAGGGTGATCAAGGACAAATGTACCGGATGCCAGCGATGTGTGGATGTCTGTCCCACAGACGCCATAACCGGTCCCAGGAGCGAACCGCATTTCCTGGACCTGTCAAAATGTATTAAATGCAGGGCCTGTTACGAGATCTGCCGTTTCGATGCAATTGCCGGAGATGCCATAATTATTGAATGAGCAAGCAGCATAAAATAACCGCCATTATTGACGGAGAACCTGTCCAGGTCCTCCGCGGCCAGACCGTGCTTGATGCAGCAGGAAGGGCAGGCATTTACATCCCCACGCTCTGTCACCTTGAGAATCTGAAATCTTACGGGGGCTGCCGCCTTTGCATGGTCGATATCAAAGGTTGGAAAGGATTTCCTACTGCCTGTACCACTCCGCTTGAACCCGGTATGGAAATCCGGACAAAAACGCCGGAATTGCAGAAACTGAGGAGTGAAATCCTTGAACTGACACTTTCGGAACACCCGTATACCTGCCTGGTTTGCAAAGACAAAAAAGAATGCACGGATTTCATGCACACGACAAGAAAAGCCAGCACAATTACCGGGTGCAATTTCTGTACCAGCAATGGAGATTGTGAATTGCAGGATCTGATCGATTATCTCGATCTCAAAGACATAAAGTTTCCTATCTCCTACAGGGGGATCCCGCCGGAGAAAAAGAACCCCTTTTATGACCTGGATTATAACCTCTGTGTACTCTGCGGACGTTGTATCAGGATTTGCAACGAAGAGCGGAACAGCGATGTCCTGGCCTTTGTGCAGAGGGGGAATACAAGCATCGTAGGCACTGCCTTCAACGAATCCCAGCTCGAAGCCGGATGCGAATTCTGCGGGGCCTGCGTTGATGTCTGTCCCACTGGTTCCATATCCGGGAAAATGGGAAAATGGGCTGGCTTGCCCAGCCAGTCAAGGGAAACGACCTGTGTCCTATGCAGCGTATGATGTACCATGAATGTCAATACCAGGGGGAACAGGATTGTCAATGTGGGAGCCAGACCAGGAGGGCGAACCAATCCCAGGCAACTCTGTCTGCGTGGCAAATTCCTTCCCGGGGATATCACCCATCATCCCTCCAGGATCACAACACCCCTGATAAAAAGAAAAGGGAAATGGGTAGAGGTAGACTGGAAGGAAGCGGTTCAATTCACAGCCCGCGGGCTTGCAGAAAACAGCGAAAACCGGTTCGGTATGATAGGTTCTGCACAGGATACACTGGAAGAGAACTATGTACTCCAAAAGTTTTCCCGTGCGGTGATGCATACCAACAACATAGATCTGTTTGCCTCTTACCCGGATAAGGGACTGGTAAAAATAATGCAGCCCTTCCTGTCTTCCTTACAGGGAAAAACCACAGATCTTACCAGGGCCGACACCATACTTCTCCTGGGATCTGATGCCTCGGTATCCCATCCCCTCATTGAAAACAGTATCAGGAAGGCATTTAACCTTGGCAGGAATATTCTGTATGCAAACCCCAATCCTACCCGGACCTCTCAATTTGCGACCAGGGAGGTCAATTATGCCCGCGGCGGGGCCTTCAATTTCCTGTATTTGCTTCAGTCCATGCTTACAGGGGAGAATAAATCAGCAGGATCGGTAAAAATTGCAAAAATGGCAAAGCAGGTGGGTGTGACCCCTGCGGACCTGGAAGCTTTCAGTGAGACTCTGGCAAAATCACGGAACCTGGTGGTAATTATAGGGGATGATGTGCTGCGAAATGAAAACGGCAGGGATGTACTCCGGGGAGTTGAAAACATATCCTGCCTGAAAGGTCAAAAAGCCAGTTGCCATGTTTTGATCCTGGGCTTTGAAGGTAATTTGTATGCCGGGGCACTGGTGGGTATGCATCCTGGCAACAGGGGGCTGACCTGCAATGAGATGCTGGATAATATTGGAAAAGACGGGATCTCATCCTTGATGATCGCCGGAGATATCCCCCGCCATCCCAAACTAAGGAGGCTCAAGTTCCTGATACAGCTAAATATGTTCAGGACAGGCCTGTCAGAGCATGCAGATGTATTCCTTCCCCTTACTGGTTTCCTGGAAAACGAGGGGCATTTTATGACTGTAGACGGCCAGGTTAAGCGGCTAAGGAAGATATTGCCAGGCCAGGGAAGTTCCAAAACAATACCGGCTATCATCTCCTTACTCGCCCGCGAAATGAATGCAACAGGATATTTTGGTCCCAGCAACGCCACCCTATGGAAAGAATTTGAAAACGTAATTAAGTCAAAGGAAACTGAAGCTTCAAATGAAACAGGTAAAATACACTCCCTGAAACCATTGTCCCAGGAGAAAATAAAGTTGGCTTCTGAGAATCATTACGATCATTACCGGTACAGGGGTAATCGCCTGGCTGAACTGGTCCCTGATCTTGAAACAGTAATAAGATGGCCAAGCTGATTGAAAGAATAGAAATAGCCCCAAACGTGCATGAATGCACCGTTGATGCCAGGGATATTGCCGCAAAGGTCCGGCCCGGACAGTTCATTATCATAATCCCGGATGAATACAGCGAAAGGACTCCTATCACAGTGGCGGACTGGGATATCGAAAAGGGTACCATTACCTTCATTTTCCTGTCAATTGGCTCCAGCACTGAGCAGCTTATGGAACTTCAGCCCGGGGAAGAAATATACTCATTGACCGGTCCCCTGGGAAAGGCTTTCGACATGGAAAAATTCGGCAGGGTAGCCCTTGTTGGAGGCTGCTACGGGATCGGGGGGATATTCCCTGCTGCCCGGGCACTCAAGGAACAAGGGAATGAAGTCATCTGCTACTCTGAAGCCCGGAGTAATTTTCTCCTTTATTGGGACGAGAAACTGGAGGAAATATCCGATGAGGTTAAATACGCAACTACTGATGCCTCTAAGGGCCACAAGGGACATGCACATGACCAGCTCCAGTCAGACCTTGAAAAGGGGATAAAATATGACCGGGTCATCGCGGTTGGGTGCACCTTTATGATGTACCGGATATCCCAGGTAACCAGGCCTTTTAAATTAAAAACCATTGTCAGCATGAATCCCATAATGATAGATGGCACCGGCATGTGCGGGGCATGCAGGATAGAAGTGGACGGAACGACGCGTTTTGCCTGTGTGGATGGACCTCATTTCGACGGTCACCTGGTGAATTGGGATCTCATCATGGCACGCAGAAAAGCATACCTGGAAGAGGAAATAGTATCCCAGGAACGACAAAATTATGGCAAAAGTTAGTCCTATAAAAACCCCCATGCGGGAACAGCCTGCTGCCGAGCGGGTAAGGAACTATGATGAGGTTCCTTACGGATACTCTCCCCGGGAGGCCATCCTGGAGGCAGAGCGCTGCCTGATGTGCAAGAAGCCAAAATGCATAGCGGGCTGCCCGGTTGAGATAGACATCCCGGGATTTATACAATTTATCGCCGATAATGACTTTAAAGGCGGAATAACCCTTTTAAAGGAAAAGAATATACTGCCGGCAATATGCGGACGTGTTTGTCCCCAGGAAGAACAATGTGAAAAGGTATGTGTCGTGGGGGTGAAGAATGAGCCTGTAGCCATTGGAAGACTGGAAAGGTTCCTGGCGGACTGGGAGGCAGAGCAGGGAGAGGCAGAACTGCCCCCGAAACCCAAATCAACCGGGAAGAAGATCGTGATCGTAGGTGCTGGTCCCGCAGGAATCACCGCCGCAGCCGACCTTGTCCGCCTGGGCCATAAAGTGGATATGTTTGAGGCCCTGCATGAACCAGGGGGCGTACTGGTTTATGGAATACCTGAATTCAGGCTTCCCAAGGCCATCGTTTTCAGGGAGATAAATTACCTCGAAAGATTAGGTGTACGGATCTTTATGGATCATGTTATTGGCATGATCAAAAGTATTGATGAGCTGCTGGGGGAATATGATGCGGTATTCCTGGGTACAGGAGCCGGATTGCCATGGTTCCTGAACGTACCCGGTGAGAACCTGAATGGAATTTACTCTGCTAATGAGTACCTGACACGGGCCAACCTGATGAAGGCTTACCTCTTCCCCAAATATAAAACGCCCATTATCAAAGGGAAAGTGGTGGTCACAGTAGGGGGTGGCAATGTGGCCATGGACTGTGCAAGGACGGCATTGAGGCTGGGGGCTGAACAATCAATCATCCTGTACCGCCGTTCCCGTCTGGAAATGCCTGCCAGGGATGAAGAGATCCATCATGCTGAAGAAGAAGGGGTGAATTTCAGGTTACTTTCCACGCCGGCAGCATTTCTGGGAGACGAAAGGAACTGGCTCAGAGAGGTTGAATGCATCCGCATGGAACTGGGTGAACCCGATGACTCGGGCCGCAGGAGACCTGTGCCTATCCCGGATGCCAACTATATAATGCCCATAGATGTTGCCATAATCGCCATAGGCAACAGTCCCAATCCCCTAATCCCCAACACCACACCCGATCTCGAAACAGGCAAATGGGGAAATATTGTTACCGATCCTGAAACCGGCAAAACTTCAATGCCGGGTGTTTTTGCGGGGGGTGATGTCGCCACAGGTGCGGCCACTGTCATCCTGGCCATGGGGGCAGGCAAGGTAGCTGCACGAAACATCCATGAATATGTAATGGAGAAGGATTAATCAGGGATGATCCTGATACGGGCATAACGCATCTCATGCTGTCCATCTTCCCCGAGAACATCAATGATGTCTGAGGGTTCCGAACCACCGCGTACCGTAGCTGTAAAGAAACTGCTTAAAGGCCTTTTCAGGGCTACTTTAACCGGTGCACTGAGACGATAATCCTTCAATATCTCAACCAC
>DAOUVF010000053.1 GCA_030667765.1 Bacteroides sp. | reverse complement strand
TGGAAAATTCAGGTTGTAAGTGACATTCCTCAAGGTCAATTACCTTGTCAAACATGCCCGGAACATGAAATCCCAGCCCGTTCCTGTCGGTAAAATCATCACCCGAGTTAATTTCTTCCACTGAGAGCCAACGCTTATTGGAAAAGGTAAATTCCAGTTTATTTCGGTAATATTTCTCATTGGCTGATGCCCTTATTGGATTCACTGGAGATAGTTCCAGCTGGCCTATTCGTTTCAGGTTATCGGTCACCTCCTGCTGTTTGTAATGCAGCTGCTTAGTATATTGAAGGTCCTGCCAGCGGCAACCCCCACAGACACCGAAATGCTTGCAGAATGGCTCCGTTCTCAGCGTTGAGTACTTATGAAATCTGACCACTTTGCCTTCCTGGTATGATTTTTTTCTGCGGGTGATCTGCAGGTCCACAACATCCCCAGGCAGTCCGTTCGACACAAAGGTCACAAAGTTATCGATCTTGGCGATGGCTTTACCGCGTGCACCAATATCCGTGATCTCAATTTTCTCAATCAGTGGCAGCTTTTTTCGTCTCAATTCTTAAGGTTTTATTCAGAGATAACCAGATTGGATAAGATCTCTTCCATCTCCACAAATGCCGATTTCATAGTCGACCTCACATTCCTGTTCATCCCTTTGGACATCAGTTTTGAGTTCATCCGGGATAGGTAGGTTTTGCCATCTGCTTTAACATATACAGCAACCCGGCAGGGCATCATGCTAGAGACAACCCTTTCTTCATCGCCCTGTAATATGTTGATGGCATGACTCGGATTGCAGAGAGCAAAAACCTTTATTTCATTTACTTCATGGCCAGCCTTTTCCATGCTTTTTTGAAGATTATGGATTGTGGGAACAGACCAGCCATGAGCTTTGCTGATATCTTCCAGTCCGGATACAGTTTTTTCGAAATCAAACCTGCTTTGATCTTCAAGCATCATCATAGAGGTCCCTTTTAAGAGAAGGATTAGCGTAGCGGCTACAAAACCAATTACCAGGAAAGTAATGGCGGTCAGGAGGTACTTTTTCATATCAGGGATTTTAAATAGACAAGGGTTTATTATAGGCTATGGCATCACGATGATCAAACATCCAAAAGTACTATAATGTACTCCAATCAAAGGTACGAATAATACAGAAGGGCAGGTTAAGCTACCAAAAAAGTAATATTTTTGCGATGGACGATTTTACACCTATATTCACCTGCATAAATACCAATCATGAAATATCTGAATCTCTTAGCTACCGCAATAGTATTTACATTGACTTCATGCGGCCCTGGTATAGAAAAAAAAGTGATTAATGAGACACCTAATTTCATTGTTATTTTTACCGATGAGATGCAGTTCAGCGATCTGGGTTGCTATGGAGGAGATATACCAACCCCCAATATCGACAGGTTAGCCTCAGAGGGTATCCTCTTTTCAAATGCATATACCCCTGCTTCTATGTGTACACCAAGCAGGTATTCAATATTAACCGGACAATTTCCCGGCCGCTGCAGCGCCCCTTCCTTTGCTAAAGAAAATCCCTCCAACCAACCCTATAATATTGCCTGGAACACATGGATCACGGCCGAAAAGAAAACGCTTCCCAGGGTCCTTAGCGAAAATGGATTCGTAACAGGTATGGCTGGGAAATGGCATATTGGTAGAGTTCCTGAAGGAACAGTACTGCCGAAATTTCAGCCGGATGAAGCTTTGGAAAATCCGGAAACCGAGGCCAAACTCGTTGAGCAACAATCTGTTTACCAGGGGTTAGTAGAGAGTCTTGGTGGATTTAATGAAGCAACAAGTGTGGTTTGGGGAAACTATGATGGTCATCGACTCAAAGCTCTGAACTTCCATAACTTTCCCTGGATGGTGAAGGGCGCACTGTCATTTATTGATAAACAGAGGGGGAGCGACAAGCCTTTCTTTCTCTATTTTGCCCCAACTGCGGTTCATGGACCAAATCATGTTGCAGACCTTTTTCAGGATGTTTCTTTTACTCCGGGAGGTCGCGACACAACTCTGCTCGGACTGAAGATCGATATCCCGGCATTGCAAGAGCAATTATCTCAAGTTGATCCAAATACCAGGCACCGGTATGCAGGAGTGGCACAAACCGATTACATAGTAGGCCTCATTCGAGAAAAACTAACTGAATCAGGTCTTGCAGAAAATACTGTTATTATTTATATGGCAGACCACAATGTTGAGCCGGGAAAAGCAACATCATTCGAGAAGGGAATTCATGTTCCAATGATTATATACTGGCCGGGTCGAACATCGGGTAGTGTCAGCAAAGCACTTGTTCAGAATACCGACATTTTTCCTACAATTCTTGAGGCAGCTGGAATTGAATTACCCGGTGATCATATTTTAGATGGGGTGAGTATGCTGCCCATTATTTCAGATCCGGACCAGGCAACCAGGGATTTCATTTTTGCTGAAAATGGTTATACCCGCTCGGTAAGCGATGGCACCTATAAATATATCGCACTTAGATATCCTGAAATTCTAATCAAAAAAATGGAGTCAGGTGAAATTGATTATGTACCCAGTTATGTAAAGGCCTGGCCCCAGGCTCATTCAGCCATTGCAATTAATGGCTTCCCTTGTTATTTTGATCAGGATCAGGTTTATAATCTTAAAGATGATCCATATGAGCAAGAAAATTTGTATAACATAATGCAGGACTCTGAAGAATTGAAGGTCCTTATGGCTGCTCTGGAAGCTCATCTTAAATCATTTGATCATCCTTTTGATCTTACTCAAATTCCGTTTTTGGAAACGGAGGAATATAGAAAGCTTACTGAAAAGAACTTTGAATTTGATCTGCTTTCGATACCGTGGTTAAGCAGGGATCATGGTTTCATTATCTGGCCACCGAAAGAAGATTAAAATCTTATTCTTTAACACTTTAAATTATTGTCATGAAAAAAATGTTCTTATTAATGGTGCTTGTGATTACAACCAGTATGTATCCTGAAATTCAAGCAGAAACCAACCTTGCAAGTGAAACAAAAATAAACAAAGAAGCTATGAAAAACGGAGAGCAAATATTTCTAGATCATGCAGATGAGTGCCTGTCCATTATAGAGAAGGCAGCTCAAAAATTATCTATCACGGGAGCAGCGATGATTGCATTTATCCCGGGTGATGTGTCAGAATCATGGATTTCAAAAATGAAAGTTATAGGCAGGCTTGCCAATGATGAAGCAAATTTCCTAGCGATAGCTTATGCCAAGGCTTCAGAAATGGCCGTTACACATAAAGATAGTGGGAACGGAGAGAGGAAAGACATAACAGGGGAATTTGGATGGCAAGGTGGAGTAATCATCAAAGTTGACTCGGGATATTTAGTTGGTACTTTTTCAGGAGGAACCGGTCAGCAGGATGCGGATGTAGCAAAAGAGGGTTTGGATTGGCTATCTAAAAAATATAAGTAGACGACATTCTGATATTTCTATTAGATTTGGAATTTCAAAATTCAGAATGACTCTATCATTGTCAAGAAATATAGATTGGTCAAATGTTTTCACTGGATAACATATCCATCAGTTTCAGCGGCCAGGAGATTTTTCGGAATGTATCCACGATTATCAATCCCAGGGACCGGATCGGTCTGGTCGGCAGGAACGGGGCAGGGAAGACTACCTTGCTCAGGATCATTGTCGGACTCCAGGAACCCTCTGAGGGACAGGTGGTAAAGCCTGACGGAGTGGAGGTAGGTTACCTTCCCCAGCAAATGAAATATACTGACAAACAGATCCTGTGGGATGAGGTACTGGAAGCCTTCAGCGAGATCATTGCCATGGAAAAGGAAATCGATGCCTTACAATCCCATATAGAAGATCCCGGCATAAGCGAAAATCAACCCGAGTTATTTGACAGGTATTCTGAATTATTGCACAGGTACCAGTTGCTGGGCGGGAATACTTATGAGGCAGGTATTGAGCAGACTCTGCTGGGACTTGGATTCAGCAGAACCGACTTCAACAGGAGTACAGCTGAATTCAGTGGTGGATGGAGAATGCGGATTGAACTAGCCAGGATCCTGCTGTCCAAACCCCAGATCCTGTTACTGGATGAGCCTACCAATCACCTTGATATTGAATCCATTGAGTGGCTCGAAAAATACCTGTCCGAATATGAAGGGGCGGTAGTATTGATATCCCATGACCGGAAATTCCTGGATACAGTAACTAATCGCACCATAGAAATATCGCTTGGTAAATTATATGATTACAAGGTTTCCTATTCCAGTTTCAGGACCATCCGGGCAGAACGAAGGGAACAGCAACTCGCGGCATACAGGAACCAGCAAAAGAAGATTGAAGATACCGAGCGGTTTATTGAACGATTCCGGTATAAGAATACCAAGGCTGTACAGGTGCAGTCCCGTATCAAAATGCTGGAGAAAATGGACATCGTTGAAATCGAACTGGAGGATTTTCGCACGTTTAATATAAAGTTTCCACCGGCACCCAGATCAGGTACTTTAGTGATTGAAACCCGCCGGATGACAAAACATTATGCAGATTTATGCGTTCTGAAAAATATAGACCTGGTAATTGAAAGAGGGGAAAAAGTGGCATTTGTAGGGAAGAACGGGGAGGGGAAAACCACCTTTTCAAGAATCATTGTTGGGGAACTGGATTATGAAGGCAACGTGAAGACAGGGCATAATGTAAACATTGGGTATTTTGCCCAGAATCAGGATGAGATCATGGATGAGAATAAATCGGTTTTCTCAACCATCGATGATGTGGCTGTTGGTGATATCAGGTCACAGATCAGGAATATACTGGGGGCTTTCCTTTTTCATGGCGAGGATATCGATAAAAAGGTAAAGGTCCTGTCCGGCGGGGAGAGATCCAGGCTGGCCCTGGCACAGCTGCTGCTGAAACCGTATAACCTGCTGATCCTGGATGAGCCGACCAACCACCTTGACATGCGGTCAAAAGATATCCTAAAACATGCCCTCCTGCAATATGATGGCACTTTAATTGTGGTTTCCCATGACAGGGAATTTCTGGATGGACTGGTTGACAAGGTCTATGAGTTTGGGGACCGGGAGGTCAGGGAACATCTTGGGGGTATTTATGAATTTCTCCGGAGAAAGAAGTTATCCAGCCTGAAGGAGGTGGAAAAAGGGGGCAGTCAGGCCAGTTCTGGCAGCTCGCCCAAAAACTCCAGCAATAAACAGGAGTATGAGAAGAAGAAAAATTTTGAAAAACGCAAGCGGAGCGCACAGAGAAAGGTGGAACAATCGGAGGAAAATATTGCCAGGCTTGAAGATGAGCTAGGGGTCCTTGACCGGTTGATGCATGATCCGGAAAACATAAAGGATCAATCTGTGTTTACGAAATATGAACAACTTAAATCTGAGCTGTTTCATGAAATGCAAAGCTGGGAAAAGCATCAGACGGCGCTGGAAAAATTTAATAAAGGCAGAAATTGAGTAATTTTACCATGCTGAAATATAATGCTGTGAGAATACCGGGTTATTTTTTAACTGGATTGCTGTTGATCCTGCTTGCTGTAACTGGTTGTGTGTCTAAACCACAGCAGGAAACAGCCAGGTCGAACCTGGCATTCCTCTACAACCCTTCCAGTTCACCCTTACATCCCGAGTTTATAGTATTTCATGAGGCAAGGACACAATCCCGGCTGTATATTAAAGTTTACCCGGTTGAACTCCTGTTTAATCAGGCGAATAGTGAAGAGACATACCAGGCCCGGCTGGAGATCAATTATGTGTTGACAGAGATCATTGATGGTAAGGAAAGTGAACTTGTGGCAGATAGCACCACGACAGAGTTCACCCTGAGAATGGATGAGGTCAAAAAAATCTTTGTAGCCAATTTGCCCATACGGACCATGGAGGGTAAGAAGTATATGTTGAAGGTAACCACCACAGACATTCTAAGGAAAAAGGGTACATCAAATTTTATTCATGTTGACCGCAGTACTGTAAATACAGGTCAGAACTATATGGTTACCGGAGCGAATGGTTATCCCTCCTTCGATCGTGTATTCCAGTCAGGAGAATATTTTCATGTACAGTACAACCGGAAAGGAGTTGATACAGTATATGTAAAGTATTACCAGAATATAACCCCCCTGCCACGCCCCCCGGTTACCAATTTGAGTTCAACCAGGCCTGATTTCATCCCCGACAGTATCTTTGCATATCCTTACAGTGACACTGCAAGGGTCCTACTGCCTAACAAGGGGATGTATCATATCCAGGTGGATCCATACAAACCTGGCGGATTGACCCTATTCAATTTCGGGGATAACTATCCACGGGTAGCTTCTGTTTCTGATATGATCGGCCCGATGGCTTATCTGGCTTCTTCAGTTGAGTTTAATGAATTAGCAAACGAGACGAATATGAAACTGGCAGTCGATAATTTCTGGTTGGAATCTGCCGGGAATGTACAGATTGCCAGGGAATTAATCCGCGTTTATTACAACCGGGTATTTTTCGCCAATTACTTTTTTACTTCCTACAAGGAGGGATGGAAAACAGACCGCGGGATGATGTTCATTGTCTACGGACCACCGAACATCCTGACCAAAAAAGGAGATACCGAGATCTGGGTCTATTACAGGAAAAAAAGCCGGGAGCCACTCCAATTCACCTTCTCAAGGCATGCAAGTCCATATACCCAGAACGATTTCATGATGGAAAGGAATTTCGTCACTTCCATGTGGGTCCAGGCTGTCAGGGATTGGAGAAGTGGAAAGATATTCTACGCTGAAAGTATTTAGGGGACATTATCTTGGGAAATCAAAAAGAAATCATTTTTGGCATCCGGGCTATTACAGAGGCGATCCAATCAGGGCAGGAGTTGGAGAGGATCTTTTTCAGAAAAGACCTACGGGGAGACCAATCTTCAGAATTACTGAACCTAACCAGAAAAGCTGGTATCCCGAGTCAATTTGTACCTATTGAGAAGCTAAACCGGTTTACCCGTAAGAATCACCAGGGAGTTGTAGCCCTGATATCTCCCATTCTTTATCATGACATTGAGAAGCTTGTGCCCATGGTCTATGAGTCAGGCAGGGTACCCTTGCTGATGGTGCTTGACGGCATCACTGATGTCCGTAATTTCGGAGCAATTGCACGCACTGCAGAATGTGCTGGAGTAGACGGCCTGATCATTCCGCATAAGGGGGCTGCCAGGATCCATGAAGATGCCGTTAAAACCTCTGCAGGAGCATTGTTAACAATCCCCGTATGCAGACATTATAACCTGGTGGAAGCTGTCAGGTACCTCAAGAATAGCGGGATCAGGGCAGTGGGGGCGACGGAGAAGTCAAAACTCATCTTTTATGAAACCAGCTTCAGGGATCCGGTTGCCATCATTATGGGATCGGAGGAGAAGGGTATTTCGGGAGCGATCCTGAAGATGTGCGACGAACTCGTCTCCATCCCCCTTTTTGGTAATATTTCGTCTTTGAATGTTTCCGTTGCAGCTTCCCTGCTTATGTATGAAGCTATCAGGCAGAGAACACAGGATTAATCAATGGGTATAGAACGATTGAATCCTTCTTCCAGGGAAATAAATGTTTCTGTCCGGGCAATACCGGAGATCAATTGGATCTTGTCACTCAGGATGGTTTTAAGATGTTCATTGTCATGAGCGAAGATCTTGATAAATACTGAATAATTGCCTGTTGTGAAATGGCATTGAGTGATTTCCGGAATTTTCTTTAATTCCTGCAGTACATCATTGTATAAACTGGCTTGTTCCAGAAAAATACCCATGTAGGCACAGGTCTTGTAGCCTATTTTCTTAGGCTCAATGGTGAACTTCGATCCCGTGATAACCCCCAGCTTAATAAGCTTCTGGATCCGCTGGTGGATGGCGGCGCCGGAAACATTGCATTCCCTCGCTACCTCCAGGTACGGGATCCTGGCATTCTTGGTGATCATTTTGATGATCTTCTTATCCAAACTATCAATCTGTAAGCTTTCCGCCATTTTTATTTCCAATAAGTGAAAGATTCTTAAAAAACAGGCTATAAAAATAACAATTTACAATCGTATTTCAATCTAATATCAGAAACTTCAGAAAAAAATTGCAATATGCTTACAGTTTGGTAATCCTGGTTAATTGCTGACAAGATTCTGGAAATCCCTGCCACTTGGATTCTGGAATACTTTCAAATCGAATTCAGGGATCACTGCCAGGATATGGTCAAAAATATCCGACTGGATAGCTTCATAATTTGCCCAGGCCTGGTCATTACTGAAGACATAGATCTCCAAAGGCAATCCCCTTTCGTCAGACTGGAGTTGTCTGACGAGGAAAGTCATATCATTATGGATTTTCGGGTGTTGGTGTAAATATTCCTCAACATATTTCCGGAAAGTCCCAAGGTTGGTCATACGCCTTCCGTTCACCAGGATTGATCCATCTATCTTATTATCCTCATTGTATTTCAGGATCTCTTCCTCCCGGTTTACCACATAGTCCTTAAGGAGTTGAATTTTTTTGAATTTTTCAGCCATTTCATCATCCACAAATCGGACAGAGTTCATATCAATGTTTATAGACCGCTTGATCCTTCGGCCGCCGGATTCTTCCATCCCTTTCCAGTTCCGGAATGAATCTGAAACCAGTGCATAGGTTGGTACGGTGGCGATGGTTTTATCCCAGTTCTGAACTTTGACCGTATTCAGTGATATGTCAATTACTGTTCCATCAGCGTTATGGCTGGGCATATCGATCCAGTCCCCCGGAACAACCATCTTATTGGCCGAAAGCTGAATACTGGCCACAAAACCCAGGATAGTGTCCTTAAAGACCAGCATCAGGACAGCTGCCATCGCCCCAAGTCCGGTTAGCAATTTACCGGGCGATTCCTTCGTCAGGGAAGCAATGATAAGGATAATAGCAATAAAATAGATAATGATCTTTACTACCTGTACATATCCATTTATCGGCCTGCCTTTAGAAATAGGTGTTGTAAGGTAAATTTGATGGAGGGCATTAATGAAAGAATCGATTGACAGGAGTAAAACAATGATGATATAGATGAGTGCCAGCCTGGTGACAATATCACCCAGGGCGGGATAATCGGAGAAAATAAATCCTGCAGTGGAATAAATCAGAAGACCGGGGATAATATGAGCAAGTTTATGAAAAACTCTCCGCTGGATCAGAATGTCGTCAATCTGTGTTTTGGATTTGCGAACAATCCGCTTGATTCCGGATACAATGATCCTGCGTGTTATTAAATCTGCCAGGATGGCCAGGGAGAAAATGATAACTGCAACGATGACTGTTCGGGTCGTGGCTCCAAGTGACTCAGGCATACCGGTACTCAACAAAAGCTTATCAAGTTTCTCTACCCACTGTGTAATAGCATTCATGGTTTAATGGCTTTGATACGATAAAACAAATTTATTAAATATTATGGGAGTCTATAAAAAAAACAACCTCCCTGCCATAGTCCCTTATCAGGAACTACAACAGGGAGGAAGTAGCAACAGTTTAACCCTGATTATTTATTTCCATTTACCTTTCTGGCAAGGAAATAGGCAGCTACCAACCCTATACCTCCGAACAAGAAGATCGAGGCAGGGTAGGCAATATCATCATCCATACCGGCAGCTTCCAGGGCTGCTCCGACGAGCACACCAAGGGCAATACCGATTGCCAGGATCCCGATTTTCAGGATCCATTTTCCTGATCCTTCTGATCTCTCTGATCTTTCTCTTTTCGGCCCAAAAAATATTGTGGCATCAGCGCCTTTCTCAATAAGCGCCATACGCTCCTTATTCCTGGAACTAAAGTATAAATAGAAAATTCCAAATATTACTAAGAATATTACAACCGGAACAATAACTTCACCTGCATTCATGATTTTAAAAATTTAGTTAATAAATTTGAATTCAATCTTAAGACGCTGGTTTTTTAAGCCGGTTACAACTTGTAACCAGATTCTCATGTTAGCGTCATAGTTATGGTGGAGCATCAGCAAGACAATATTTACATCACTAAAGTTCTTGAGGGAGACCGGAATGCATTTGCATACCTGGTCGATAAATATAAAACGATGGTATATTCTCTTGCGTTAAGGCTGATGAAGGACAGGGAAGAAGCTGAGGAGATCTCACAGGATGCATTTATAAAGGCGTATCAGTCCCTCGCCAGCTTTAGAGGGAAAGCAAAATTTTCCAGCTGGTTGTACAGGATAGTTTATAATACAGCCATTTCAAAATTGAGACAACAACCAGCCGGCAGAGTTTCACTGGATGAGTCCGATATAGCGGATACTCTATATATTGAGAGCAAACAGAATTATGACACACTTTCAGCAGGGGAGCGTAAGAAATATCTGGAAAAGGCACTGGATTCCCTTGATATGGATGAAAAAATGCTTGTAATTTTGTATTATTACGAAGAGCGGGACCTGGATGAGATTGCAACGATTGCAGGGCTAACCAAGACCAATACCAAAGTCAAGTTGTTTAGGGCAAGAAAGAAGATGTTGGTGGTATTGCAGAGTTACTTAAAAGAAGAAACATATAATCTGTTATGAGTGAAAGATTAAATAAAGAAGACAAACTCATCTCAGGGATCATGAAGGATTATGAGATGAGCAGTCCACCAGCGGACTTTACAGCGAAAGTTATGGACCGCATAGAGCTTGAATCAGTAACACCAGGATTCGTGAGCACCCCTCTTATCAGCAAGGCCGGGTGGATTGGTATAGGCGTATCTGTTTTCATCCTGGTATTGATAATCCTGTTGGGTCCAAGTGGTGAATCTTCCTCGCAGAGCTGGATATCTGAGAACCTGGGCTGGAATTTCAGCCTGCCGCAGATAAACCTGGAAAAGTGGCGTATCATTGATTTCAGCAATTCCACCCTGACCTGGATAATCCTAGGCTCCGGAGGGATTATACTGCTTGCCCTAATTGAGAATTGGATCGAGGGAAACCGGTTCAGACAGACTTTATTTCTCTAACTCTGCCTGGGTATAGTACTGAAATACAGCCTGTTATAGAATCATCAAAGGCCGCATA
>DAOUVF010000445.1 GCA_030667765.1 Bacteroides sp. | reverse complement strand
CCGGATACAAGCGGTACATTCCCTGTATTGCTTGCAAGATCTCCCTATGGGAATGGAGGTGCGGGCAACCCTGATGCGCATTTTTTTGTCAGACGCGGGTATGCAGTTGTAGTACAGGATACTCGTGGAAGAAACGAGTCTGAAGGCGTTTTCGATGCGTTTCAGCCTGAGGCCCTGGATGGATACGATACGCAGCAATGGATAGGTGAACAAGCCTGGTGCAATGGGAAGATTGGCACATTCGGAGGTTCATATGTGGGATTTACCCAATGGATGCCTGCAGCCCTCCAAAGTAAATACCTGGTTACCATGGTACCTGTTGTAACTTTCTCGGATCTTCATGATGTGGTCTACCAGAATGGTGCATTCAGGCTTGATCTGTTCACACCCTGGAGTATTGAGATGACACATCCCCATAATGTAAGTTACTCTTACGTTGCCGGGAGGATGGACAGCATTTTAATGACCCTGCCCCTGATCGGGCAGGACAGGGCAATGGGTTGGAGGATTTCATTTCTGAGGGACTGGCTGTCCCACCCGGAACATGACTCGTACTGGGACAGGACAAGCATAGGTGAGGATTATACCAATATCCGGACTTCAGTTTATAATATTGGCGGCTGGTATGATATCCTGCTTGAAGGCACCATAAATAACTATTTGAAAATGACAGACTCCGGTATAGACCCGGAAATCAGCAGCAAGCAAAAACTCCTTATCGGTCCATGGGTACACAGCATGGGAAAGCGCGAAGTCGGGGAACTGGATTTCGGAGAAGAGGCCGTATTCAACAGCAGAGAGTTCAGGCTCCGGTGGTTTGACAGCCAGCTTAGGGGTATAGACAATGGTATCATGGAGGAACCGCCGGTCAGAATCTTTGTCATGGGAATAAACCGGTGGCGGTATGAAAATGAGTGGCCCCTGGCAAGGACGAACTATCAAAATTACTATTTCCATAGCAAGGGAAATGCCAATACACTTGAGGGTGATGGTCGTATGGACAAAAAGTCTCCCAAAAAAGAATCACAGGATAACTTTGACTATCATCCGGAAGACCCGGTACCAACGATAGGAACAATGGGGCCCTATGACCAGAGATTTGCCGAAGAGCGGCAGGATGTGCTGGTATACAGTACTCCGGCATTGAAAAAAGACCTGGAGGTTACCGGTCCGGTTAAAGCCATCATATATGCTTCAAGCTCTGCCATGAATACAGATTTCACCGCCAGGCTTGTGGATGTTTATCCCGATGGAAGGGCGATCCGGATTTGTGAAGGCATCATCCGGGCCGACCACAGGGATCCTGATGCTCCTCCGTCAAATATCCTTCCCGGAAAGATCTATGAATACCATATAGACCTTTGGGCAACATCTAATGTATTCATGAAAGGCCACCGGATCCGTGTTGAGATCTCGAGCAGTAATTTTCCCAGGTTCGACCGGAATCTGAATACCGGTAAGTATTTTGCAACGGATACAACAATGACCATGGCTGAACAAGTTATTTACCATAGTCCGGAATATCCATCCCATATTGTTCTCCCCGTGATCGGAAAATAATTTTAAATCAAAAAAATATAACCATGAAAAACATCCTTTTAACACTGTCCCTGTTAGTATTTTCATTTTCCCTCTTTTCCCAGGATGATGCACTTAATATTGTAGTCATTGGCGCCCACCCGGATGATGCGGATGTGACGACGGGCGGGACTGCCATTAAATTTGCCAAACTCGGGCACAATGTTCTGTTTGTCTCGGTCACGAATGGTGATGCCGGTCACTATGCTGAAGGAGGGGGCGCACTTGCCAAAAGACGGAGAAATGAAGCACAGGAGGCAGGGAAAAGATACGGCGTAACCTACCACGTAATGGATAACCATGATGGTGAGCTGATGCCTGATTTAAATGTACGTTTGGATATTATCCGCCTGATCCGGGATTGGAACACCGATGTGGTCATTGGGCACCGGCCCTATGATTATCACCCGGATCATAGAAATACGGCCATACTTATCCGGGATGCAGCTTTCATGGTCATCGTACCCAACATTGCACCTGATACTCCACCGTTGAAGAAAAACCCGGTCTTTCTTTTCACACAGGACCGGTTTCAAAAACCATATCCTTTTCATCCGGATATTGCCGTAGATATTTCAGATGTATACGAACAGAAGATATACGGTGTGGCTGCACATCATTCACAGTTTTTCGAATGGCTGCCATGGCTTTCAGGAAAGCTGGATGAAGTACCCCTGGAAGAGAAAGCACAACTGGAATGGCTGGGTAAACAGAGGAAAAGGGAAATCACGCCGGAGATCATGACAGCCCTGGTAAAATGGTATGGTGAAGAAAGGAGCAAAGAGGTCACACATGCCGAAGCATTTGAAATATGTGAATACGGCCGGATGCCGGACGATGAGGAGATCAGGAAGTTATTTCCCATGCTGGGCAAATAATGCTATATCCCACCCAGGACAACAAGGTTATAGCCCGTTGCAGACAGGATCATATTGACTCTGTAAAAAGGGTGCTCATAACGGGATTTTGCACGGGGACTGTCTGAAGCATTCTTATCCGCCCAGATCTTTACCGTTCCGTCCGGGTAATAACATAATAATTGTTCGCCGGGAAGGTCCATAAAATGTGATGCCATGGCCAGGTAGCCTGTTTCTCCAATATCCCCGATGATCTTCCCCTGTATGTCATAAATTTTCCGGTCAGCCTGTTCTCCGGCAGCGCGTGCAAATTCATGGTATCCGTCCCCATCCAGATCGACAGGCACGGTAAGATAAGATGGAAAAGGTAATTTAAGCGGAACGCCAGTGAAAGTCTCATAAGCATATTCCACTACATTCATCCGGTAAAATCCCTGGGGACCGGCGGTTTTCCCTCCTCTGGAAATAGT
>DAOUVF010000284.1 GCA_030667765.1 Bacteroides sp. | reverse complement strand
TTTTATCAAAAAAGTACGAATACCCTTGTGCAGCATCATTATTTCGCTATATTCGCACTCGATGCACAAATTATTAACACTGCATTAACATTTTTTCAACAAATGCCCTACAGAAGACTTCCCAACACTGACAGAGCCAGGCACAAAGCCCTTCTAAAAGCTTATCAAATGGGAAAGGAAACGCCTCCTTTCAAGCTGGCATTTTCCCAGAGAACTTACCAGAGAATTGTCTCTTTCCTTCCGGGTTTTGAGAAGAAGATGATTCATCAAAAATATGCACTTGCCAAACAGATTGAGCGGAATAAGGAGCATCTCAGCCTGATGAAAAAGGCCAAACTTTACATCTCGCATTTTATACAGGTTGTAAACATGGCCATACAGCGGGGGGAGCTTGCCCCATCCATTCTCGACTATTATCAGCTGAAGGGACATGACAGGAAACTCCCCACCCTCAACACTGAAGAAGATGTCATCAGGTGGGGAAAATGCATTATTGATGGAGAAGCCGATCGTGTCAAGAATGGTATGAGTCCTATCACCAATCCTACCATCGCAGTTGTCAAGGTGAGGTTTGAAAAATTCCATGAATCGTATTACAACCAGAAGAATTTACGACAGTCCAACTGCCGCACCCTGAAAGAGCTGTCCGAAACAAGACCGGAGGCAGATGAGATCATTGTCAATGTCTGGAACGAGGTAGAAGAGACCTTCAAGGACCTCCCTGATGATCTCAGGCGCGAAAGAGCCATAGATTATGGGCTGGTTTATGTATACAGGAAAAGTGAACTGGCAGAGCAGTCACTATTCAAGTCCCCCAGTCCCCGACTGAACTGATGCCCTCCTTTGTTGCTGAATTACAGCGAGTAACAGAATGGTCAGCACAACACTTGCAAGGATCATCAACACAGCATTTTCTTCTATTCCGATATGATCCGGCTCTATCTCCAGGGTTCCCTGGTAAAAAATATAATAATAAATTACCGCCACCCCGTTATTGATGAAATGTGCCAGGACAGCAATCCATATAGAGCCTGTCCAGGCAAACAGATAACCAAATAATGCACCCAGCATAACCCTCGGGATAAAACCAAGGAACTGGTAATGCATCAGGCTGAAGAGCAGGGCTGCAATCCAGATGGCCAGATGCTCGTTCCTGAACCATTCCTTTAAAATTCGCTGTACCGTTCCCCGGAAAAAAAATTCCTCGCCAAGGGCCGGGATCAGGGCAACCATGAAAATGTTGATCAATAATCCGCCGATATTTTCAGTCTGAAGATAGGCCCTCATCAGGTCCCATGAGTTTTCATCGTTCTCACGGATCTTTTCCATGAGATCTCCCCAACGCTCGGGAAGTGATAGCTTTTCATTCAGGAAGGATGTAAAATTGATCCAGGGGATGGAGATAACCATTAATGTGACCACCAGTATAATGATCCAGTAATTGGAAACCCGGTCGGCCTTAAGATATTTCCAGGTATTACGCTGGATAAGGAACCCGGAAAGAATTGCCGGAACAAGGAATAACCCGATAGAATACAATACCTGCAGGAATTTTAACAGTCCGATATTTGCTTCAACTTCATTCTGCTCCAGGATGCGTATTACTTCCCCCGGGGGAATTTTAAACAAAGGCATGGCAAGGAGTATACCCATTCCAAAAAAGATCAGGTAACAACAAACCATCAGGAATGAAACCAGGATAAGTTTGGTAAAAGGACGGGCATCGTAGAAAAATCCCTGTGTCATTCTGTTGAAATTGATAATTTTGCTGCATAAAAGTATTAATAATTTTCTGTTTTGCTCAGGATCGGTAAAGTTGAAATAGAGAAGCATCCCCTCCTGCTTGCGCCCATGGAGGATCTTTCGGATCCCCCTTTCCGCTACGTTTGTAGAGAATATGGTGCGGACCTGGTGTATACGGAATTCATTTCTTCAGATGGATTGATCCGTCATGGGGCAAAAAGTATCAGGAAGCTGGAAATATTTGATTATGAGCGGCCCATTGGCATACAACTCTACGGGCACCTGGTGGAGCCCATGGTGGAAGCCACCCGTATGGTGGAAAAGGTCCTGCCTGATTTGATTGACATCAATTTCGGTTGCCCGGTTAAAAAAATTGCCAGGCGTGGTGCCGGTGCCGGCATGTTGCGTGATGTTCCCCTGATGGTTAAGATGACGGAGGCCATTGTACAACAGACCAGGCTCCCTGTTACAGTGAAGACAAGGCTGGGTTGGGATGATCAAAACAAAAATATTCTCGAGGTGGCGCTGAGGCTGCAGGATGTCGGTATCAAGGCCCTGACAATACATGGCCGGACCGGCACCCAGCTATACAGGGGACAGGCAGACTGGAGCCTGATAGGAGAGGTAAAAAACCATCCGGATATAGAGATCCCTATTATCGGTAACGGTGATATAACAGGGCCTGAAATTGCTGCCGGACGATTTGCGCAATACGGTGTTGATGCCATTATGATCGGCCGTGCCACGGTGGGAAAACCATGGATCTTCCGGGAGATCAAACATTACCTTGAAACCGGTGAAACACTGCCACCTCCAGGTCTGAAGGAGAAAGTCTCACTGGCCAGGATGCATTTTCAGAGATCCCTGGAATGGAAGGGCGAACCAAGGGGAATTTTTGAGATGCGCAGGCATTTCAGTAATTATTTCAAAGGCCTGCCTGACTTCAAGGAAATCCGGCTGAAGCTGGTCACCTCACTGGATGTTGATGAGATAAATGATATCCTCGGCCTGATTGAACAGAGATACCCTGCTCTGTGAGATGCCGGCCCCCGGATGATCCTGATCCCTGGAAGTCCCTGATTAAAAAACGTTATTCAGGTCCTTTTTATAGGGATAGTCCAGATTATAATGGAGTCCCCTGCTCTCTTTCCGGTCCTGTGCCATCTTGATGGTCAGGTAACTGGCCGTGATCAGGTTGCGAAGCTCACACAGGGATTTGGACAGGGTGGATTTCCGGTACAGGGTTTCGGTTTCGCGATAAATGATCTCCAGTCGGTTAAGCGCCCTGTTCAACCTGAGATCAGACCTGACAATGCCTACGTAATTACTCATGATCTGCTGCATCTCCTTAAAGTTCTGGGTAATCAGGATCATTTCTTCTGGATGGGAGGTTCCTGCATAATCCCAGTCAGGTACTTTGTCCTGAATACTTAATTTACTTGCCTCATTGATTGCCGACCGGGCGGACCTGTCTGCATAGACAATGGCTTCGATCAGGGAATTCGAAGCAAGCCGGTTGGCTCCATGCAGTCCCGTGCTTGATGTTTCACCTGCTGCATACAATTGCCTTATCCAGGTAGCCCCGTGTTCATCCACCTTGATACCTCCGCACATGTAGTGTGCAGCAGGAACCACGGGGATTTTATCCTTTGTTATATCAATGCCAATACTCAGGCATTTTTCATGAATGTTTGGAAAATGGGAAACCAGCTCTTCCTGGTCCAGGTGAGATGCATCAAGAAAAACATAATCATCCCCCCTTGATTTCATCTCATTATCAATGGCCCGGGCTACAATATCTCTGGGTGCCAAACTTTTACGCTTATCATACCTGTCCATGAACTCCTTGCCGTCCTGTGTCTCTAATACCGCACCGAATCCCCTGAGTGCCTCTGATATCAGGAAAGAAGGCCTTTCTCCCGGATTGTAAAGGGAAGTTGGATGAAATTGGACAAACTCCATGTTTTCAATAATCCCTTTGGCACGGTAGACCATGGCAATTCCATCGCCGGTAGCAACGGGAGGATTGGTGGTTGTATGGTACAGATTCCCTACCCCGCCGGTTGCTATCATGGTTGTTTTTGCCAGCAGGGTGATCACCTGGTCTGTTTTCAGGTCCAGTACATAAGCCCCGAAACAACGGATATTCTGGTTATACCTTTTTACCAGCATTCCCAGGTGATGCTGTGTGATCAGGTCAACTGCGAAATGATTTTCCAGGATCTCAATATTTTTATGCCTGCTGACCTGCTCACTGAGTATTTTCTGGATCTCAAAGCCCGTATTGTCCTTATGATGCAGGATCCGTTTTTCAGAATGACCTCCTTCCCTGGCCAGATCAAATTCACCATTCGATTTTTTGTCAAACTGGGCACCCCATCTTATTAGTTCCTCTATTTGCGCCGGTGCATCCCTGACCAGATTCCGTACTACTTCTTCGTCACAGAGACCGTCCCCTGCAATGAGCGTATCCTCTATATGCTTTTCATAGGAATCCGGCTCATAGGTTACAGCGGCAATCCCCCCCTGGGCCAGCTGTGTGTTGGTCTCTTCAATGGTAGTTTTGGAAATTACACATACCTTCCCATGGTCCGCCACTTTTAACGCAAAACTTAATCCTGCCGATCCGGATCCTATAACCAGAAAATCAACTTCTTTTTTCATGGTGATAATTATTCTACAAATATAATAAGCCTTTTTTCAAAGCCCTTATATGTTAAGGATTTCCTGAAGCAATTATTTTCTTTACTTTTGTCCATTAAATTTAACGAAACTCTTCAATAAACTATGGCACAGGAAGACCGTTTCAAGAAGATCATTGCCCATGCCAAGGAATATGGATTTGTGTTCCCGTCCAGTGAGATCTA
>DAOUVF010000330.1 GCA_030667765.1 Bacteroides sp. | reverse complement strand
TGGACTGTCTGGTGCCTGAGTACCTGGAGGTAACTGCCATCCTTCTTCCGGAACCGGTAATTCACCGAGAATTTCAGCCTGCCCGGACTGGTCATTCCGTTGTCTATGGTACCCTGGAGGGCATCTATGGTGGCATCACACACAGCCCTGCGGTCATCGGGATGGATCTTCTCATAAAGGAACTGCAGGTTTACCTCGCCCGGATCATAGCCGAATATTTTTTGTATTCCGGGACTGACATAATTGACTTCTACCCGGGGAAGGTCAAATACATAAATAAACTGGGATCCAAAATTTGTCAGGTCTTCAAACCCCTTGATGTCACATGGCTGAAAATCAGGCAGTTCTAAAAACCTGTTATGTGGCAAGGATTCAAAAAACCTGTTCAGTTCTTCAAAGGGTTCAAGCGGTTTCATAATAAAAATACTATTTTACCTGGAAATCCAGCAATTTCCTGTCTTCCAGCCAGGCTTCAAGGCGATCACCTACCTTCACCTGTCCAACTCCCTCGGGCGTACCGGTAAACAGGAGGTCACCTGTCTTCAGGGTAATGTACCGGGAAATGTAGGATATCTGGACATTCAGCGGAAAGATCATCAATTCCGTATTCCCGTCCTGTACCGTTGTCCCGTTTACATCCAGTCGAAAACGGAGTTTGTTAACATCTCCGAAAACGGATACCGGCACAAATTTACTCAAGGGTGCGGAATGGTCGAAAGCTTTGGATATTTCCCATGGATTACCACGGTCTTTGGCGATTTTTTGCAGATCCCTTGCGGTAAAATCTATTCCCAGGCCGATCTCATCGAAATACCTGTGGGCAAATTTCTCATCAATATTCTTGCCTACTTTACTGATTTTCACTACAATTTCGATTTCATGATGAATATTGTTACTGAAATCAGGGATATAGAAGGGCTTATTATTCCGGACGATGCAATTTTCATGCTTCATGAAGAATACCGGCTCCGTGGGTACGACACTGTCAAATTCCTTTACGTGGGCCACATAGTTTTTGGCCATACAAATTATCTTCATCTGCTCTTAGCCTTTACCGAAAGCCCTTAACTTGATATTGGTAAGGACCTTCTTCGTATACAGGGGGAAATCGCCATTCAGTATCCAGCCAAAATAGCCGGGGTCCTTTTTCAACACTTCCTCGACGGGCTCTCCTTTGTACTTTCCAAAATTAAACACCTCTATATCCTTGTCATTGTATATGATGCGGCCGGCCAGGTCAACCGACCTGTTCTGGGTGGAAAAGGCTGACAGGTAATCCACATCATTCTGTAAATGTTCATAATGGTCGAGTTGTGCCTTCAGTATCTCATAGGTGGCACGTGTATCAGCTTCCGCACTGTGTGCATTTTCCAAATCTTTCTGGCAATAAAATTTATAGGCCGCAATGAGGGTCCGCTGTTCCATTTTATGAAAAATCACCTGTACATCAATGAATTTGCGTTTCCTCAGATCAAAATCAACCCCGGCCCGCAAAAACTCCTCTGCCAGCAGGGGTATATCAAATTTATTTGAATTATAACCCGCAAAATCACATCCTTCAAAATCCTTGGCCAGGGTCCTTGCAATTTCTGAGAATGTGGGTTTGTCTTTCACATCCTCATCGGTGATGCCATGGATAGCAATTGCTCTGGGATCAATGGGAATGGTCGGGTTGACCAGCTGGGTCTGTATTGATTCCCGGCCATCAGGCTGGATTTTCAGCCAGGAGATCTCAACGATCCTGTCACTTGCGACATTGACACCGGTGGTTTCCAGGTCGAAAAAGACCATGGGGTTTTTTAATGTTAGTTCCATACTGTCAGTCTCCTTCAGGTGTTGAAGCCGGGTTTTGATCTATGCAGGAATAATCAGGGTTAAGCATTGATCATCATGGGCATGAGCAGCATTAAAACATCCTCGGCTTCATTCTCGGAAACTGCCGGCAACATGATCCCCGCCCTTGTGGGATCAGACAATTCCACGATCACATCCGTGGATGACAGGTTTGAAAGGATCTCGATCAGGAAGGTGGATTTGAAACCTATCTCCATGTCTTCACCCTCATACTGGCAGTTCAGCCTTTCATAAGCCGAGATCGAAAAATCAATATCCTGGGCAGATACGGTGATCTGGTTACCGGTGAGAGCCAGTTTCACCAGGTTGCTTGCCTGGTTTGAATATACCGATACCCGTTTGAGCGTATTGTAAAATTCCACCCTGTCAATACTGAGTTTGTTGGGATTATCCGTGGGAATAACAGAGTTGTAACTGGGATAGTTCCCCTCCACCAGCCGGCAAACCAGCTTATATTCAGTCATTGAAAAGAAGGCATTTTTGTCATCAAATTCAATGGTAACAGGGTTCTCCTCCTTTGGCAGGACATTTTTCAACAGGGAAGCCGGTTTCTTGGGAAGAATGAAGGATGAATCTGTGTCGGCCTTTGCATCTGTTCGCTTGTAACGTACCAGTTTGTGCGCATCCGAGGCGACAAAAGTGAGATTATCCGTAGCCAGCTCCAAATAAACACCATTCATCACAGGCCTGAGTTCATCATCTGCCGTGGCAAACAGGGTTTTATTGATCCCGCTGTAAAGTACTTCTGCAGGAACCTCAATCGTAGCCTTCTCCTGCTTGATGGAGGGCATTTGTGGAAAATCCGCTGCATTCTGCCCGACAACGGTAAATTTCCCATTCTCAGAATTGATGACTAGGGATAGTTTGTCATTATCAATCTCAAAAGTAAGTGGTTGCTCCGGGAATTCTTTCAGCGTATCTGTAAGGATCCTGGCAGGTACAGCAATACTTCCGCTATCCGAGGCATTTTCCAATGTCATTTTGGTGATTAGTGTAGATTCCAGGTCTGAGGCTGTGATCTCCAGTTCATTGCCATCCAGCCTGAATAGAAAATTATCGAGGATGGGCAAGGTGTTCTTGGAACTGATGACCCTGCTAACTGCCTGTAAATGACCCAAAAGGTCTGTACTGGAAACAACAAATTTCATGGATGGTTCTTTTAAATTCTAAATATCAATTATACGAAAAATTTACCAGAAGCTTTGCACCAGATTCCATTTTTTCATTTGCTTTGAAAATAGCCCGGATCTTTTAATAGGGGATCAATTTCCATATACTTCAGAACGACCATTCCGTCCCAATCATCGATCTTTGCATATAACACATTGAGATCCATTTTATTAATTCCTGCCGGATCAACCGTAAATACAGGGAACAAACTGAGGCTTGTCCGGCTGCCTGTGTTATTGCCCACCTCCAGTACAAAATCCGGTTCATCATTGTACTCATATTTCACAGGCGTATCCTGCTGAAGATCTGCGTACGCATCGAACCTAAGCCCATAGAAATAGCCCAGATATTGATTGAGCTTAGATGTAACCGGATTGAACCAATCCACGGGCACGATCCCGGTCGACATCTCAAATCCCCCCTCGGCATTCCTGGCCAGATTAAATGTCCTGGCAGGATCCCGGTTATTCTGAAGCGATATATATTGAATCTGCTCAGGCAGGTAATGCAGCAGAAGGTTATCTCTCCAGTACCGTTCATTTGTCGCGAACAATGCTGCCAGATCCCGCCGCTTATAGCCCCTTACCCCCATCCTGAACGGTATATCAGCATCCTTCAGCATCATATAGGTGGCATTGGTTTCCATGGTATCCTGGAAGACGAAATATTCCCTGGTCGTCCCCTTGTTCAGGGTTATTATAACCCGCTTGCCATCCTTCTGCAGTTGCCTGGTAACCTCCTCCGAGCGGGAACGGGATACCGGCGATATGACTTCCAGCCTGGACAGCAATACCAGCATACCACTCATGCGGTCTTTCCGGACCGGGGTGCTGCCATTCACCCGCCAGGTAAGCTCATGCTTTACAAGCATCACCTTCCCTCCCCTGCCTGTGATCTCCAGGCCTGTTATAAGGTTCGTGTCCTTAACTGCAAACTCAACAGCAGACCTGGCATATGTACCGGAACGTCTGGACAGGAGCAGCCAGGCTGAGACAGCCACCAGCACTGCCAGTACTATCAGGGTTATTTTGTTCCTGTTCATTTAACGAAATCTCCTTCTGCGATATACACCGATGCCCACGCCGAAGGAAATGACCAGGAGGACAGGGACAGCCGTATTGATGATCTTCCACTTAT
>DAOUVF010000402.1 GCA_030667765.1 Bacteroides sp. | reverse complement strand
CGTGGCGCATGGGTGATTAACCATGGATTTGCCCTTGGATTTGGCGGAATGGGATTCATGAATGATTACCATTTTAATCCAGATATTGCTGGAGGCAGGAACGTTAACCTTGCAGGGGGATATGGCGGATTGCTCCTGGAACCCATCCTGTTTCCAAAATTCCCGGTCCACATTTCCATACCAGTCCTGATAGGTGCAGGCGGGATTGCCTATGCTACAAATTACAATCCATATGAATGGGATGAATCACATTACTTTATTGAAGACGCCACAGGCTATTTTGTGCTGGAACCCGGGATCGAACTGGAATTAAATATCGTCAGGTTCTTCCGCCTGGCCATTGGGGGTTATTACCGATATACTTCAAATATCAGGCTGTATGATACCCCTGAAAATGTCCTGCACGGATTCTCCGGAGGTATTACAATGAAGTTCGGGAAATTTTAATGCAGCCAGCCGGAATGGGTAGAGGTCAATCTCATGATTGATCCTGCCTATCTGGCAACACGGCCGGAAGCATCTCCTTCCATCAGCTTGAGCACCTCTTCTACCGTTACCCGGTTGAAGTCGCCGTAAATGGTATGCTTCAAACAGGAAGCTGCCACGGCAAAATCCAGCGCCCGCTGATCATCGCCGGGCCAGGTAAGCAATCCATAGATCAAACCGCCCATGAATGAATCTCCCCCGCCAACACGGTCAACAATATGGGTGATCTGATAGGTATTGGCTGTATATAATTTCTCACCATCCCATAGTACACCGGACCAGGTATTATGATTTGCATTGATGGAACCGCGCAGGGTGGTAATCACCTTCTTACACCTGGGAAATCCTGACATGATCTGCTTGGATACGGACTCATATGCTGCACCATCCACATGTCCGCCGGTCACATCTACTCCCTCGGGACTGATACCGAGTACCTTTTCAGCATCTTCCTCATTGCCCAGGATAATATCAGTGCAAGCAACCAGGTCCGGCATGACCTCTCCCGCTGTTTTCCCATATTTCCAGAGATTCTTGCGGTAATTCAGGTCACAGGAAACAGTTATCCCCTTTTGATTGGCAGTCTGTATAGCTTCCAGGCAGACGTCGGCAGCTCCCTGTGATATGGCAGGGGTTATGCCTGTCCAATGAAACCAGGTGGCTCCTTCAAACACCTTTTCCCAGTCAATCATCCCTCTTTCAATGGCAGCGATGGCGGAATTTGCCCTGTCATAAATGACCTTGCTTCCCCGGCTTACGGCTCCTGCCTCCAGGAAATAAATTCCCATCCTTTCTCCTCCGAAAACAATGCTGTCTGTCACGACTCCATACTGTCGCAGATTCATCAGGCAAGACCTGGCAATGTCATTCTCAGGCAACCGGGTCACGTACTCAACCGGTAAACCGTAATTTGCCAGTGAAACTGCTACATTGGCTTCTCCCCCTCCAAAAGTTGCTGTAAACGTTGTTGCCTGGTTAAAACGAAGGTATCCGGGAGGTGCCAGGCGCAGCATGATCTCACCGAATGTTATTACTTTATTTGTCATAATATTTCAATCTAGCAGGCGTTTGTAATTCTCGACAATTAACCCGGCATATGGTTTGACAATTTTGACCAGGCGGGTCATATCATCTTCCGACAGCTTTTTCAGTTGCTGAAGTACGCTTACATTCTGCTCCAGTTCTTCCAGGGTAAGACATCCGCTGACCAGGGAGGAAACGGGCAGGGTATATACATATTGATGAAGCTCTGCAAACGTTATGCCGGTTTCCCCTACTACATCTGGAATGTCTTCCGTGGCTATTTCCTTCGGGGTTGTATCGATGCGTTTCCCCATCATGCTGCCTCCGGCCATGGTCTTCATGGCAATCACACCATATTCCCTCTCCAGCAGGACCGGCAATACCTTGTTCTGAAATGATTCAAAACTTGGATC
The DNA here is from genome assembly GCA_030667765.1 of Bacteroides sp. Classification (GTDB taxonomy): domain Bacteria; phylum Bacteroidota; class Bacteroidia; order Bacteroidales; family SM23-62; genus SM23-62. The sequence continues at coordinate 1,415 of DAOUVF010000402.1, read as the reverse complement.
ACATACATTCATAGGCATCTGGCAGGTATCCATCTCCAGTCCCCGTTTATTAAGCTCTTCCAGCATATAGAGATTCACTGTGGGACTTGCATGGCCTGTAAATCCTATATAACGCGTTTTACCTTTGGCTTTGGCCTCCAGGAATACATCCAGCACACCATCGTTCAGCCGCTGGTCTACATCATCCCTGGTAAAGATGGTATGCATCTGCCAGAGATCAAGATGATCTGTTTTAAGGGCTGCCAGGGATAGCTCCAGGTCCTTGCTGGCTTTTTCCCAGGTCCGGGAATAACTCTTGGTCATCAGGAAAATATCCTCCCTGTACTTTGGTGTCAGGAACCGGCCCATATATTCCTCTGAACCACCCCGCTGATAACCACGGGCAGTATCAAAAAATCTGACACCCAGTTCAATGGCCCGCTCAATCATTCGCTCTGCATAAGCAGGTTCACCCTCGCCCAGATGCCAGCCTCCCAGGCTAAAAGTTGTTGTTTTTTCACCATTGCGAATGATTCGTCGCATTGGAAGAACCTTGCCAAGCCTGTCACTGGCAGGCATGGCCGAAGCCCAGCTGTGCAACATTCCATAGGCAGTCAGGGCTGCAGATTTTTTAAGAAAGTTACGACGTGTATCCATGGTCACAGGATTTTATTAATCTGAAGAGACATATTACTTAAAAACGTAAAATACAAAGGATAAGTTAAAAAACCAATCTCGAGTTTATAAGTCCTCATTCACAAGCAGTAACATAAAACAATCTTTCTTATTTGTTAACCGGACCGAAATACTTGTCTAACCAGTCTAAAGTTTCTTTAATCATTTCATTTTTAGGGACGAAATGATCTGTTTCATATATTTTCAGAACTTTGTGCTCGTCTGGAGTTCCCAAAAGGTCAAACATTGGTTTTACATTGGTTTCCACTGGGAAGATAATATCATATTTGCCATTAAGCATTAGAACAGGGATTTTCACCCGTGAAATATATGTTATCCCTTCAGCTTCAGGATATCTCCACCCTTTATATAGACCACCTCTAATAATAATGGCTAATTTAAGACGTTCTTCGACAGCTGAAATGATCCCTCCCATATAACCACCCCAGCTGTCGCCTAAATAACCAAGATTGTCCATATCAATATCCTCACGGATTTCTAAATAATCAATGGACCTACTAAAGTCTTTAACCCATTTAATCACCCATTCAGTAAATTGATGTGTTTGACCCCATGATATCCCCTGTCCTTCAATTCTTTCAAATGTCCCTTTATAAACAGGAAACAATACGGCCCGGCCACTTTTTAATAAGTAATCCAGGTACCACTTTGTATCGCGAGCTTCAAACAGATCTGTTCTATGGAGGGCGCCTGCACCTGGAAAGAAGATGATTGTTTGGTATGGAGGAGTTGAATTCCTT
>DAOUVF010000126.1 GCA_030667765.1 Bacteroides sp. | reverse complement strand
TTCTTTGCCGATTTGGAGACATTCCTGAGCAAAGGTGATGCAAAGGCTGGTTCCCAGTCGGGACCAATAAAATCCAGCTTTCCGTCACGGTCGTAATCCCCCAGCGGGCCTGCGGCCCAGTAGCCTATTCCGCCAACAACTCCTGATCCCACAGGTTTCCCGAACCTGGGAATACCATCGACGACTCCCCTGTTCCGGTAGATGAATTCATCACATACGGTGGTCATTATATCCAGCCTTCCGTCATTATCAATATCCTGCAATTCGACATGAGGGGACCTGGTTTTCGACAATCTTATCCCGGCTTCAACGGTAATGTCCCTCAGTATTGGATCACCGTTTTCATCGTTCCCTTCATTCAGGATGACATAGATATGATGGTTGGTGGTGTCTAAATGACTGATATGGTCTCCTATTAAAAAATCCATATCCCAGTCGTTGTCAAGGTCGCCAAGATCCGCCCCGCAGGTCCAGTGAGGGTTCACCGTTGCAGGTTCCCTGGTTGCCGGATCCACCAGGTCGTATTCTTTCTCATGAAAGGTGCCATCCTGGTTATTGATGAACATGCGGCAGCTATGTGCAAAAAACACATCCGGCCAGCTGTCCCCGTTAATATCGCTGGTAAAGCCTCCCAGTCCCCAGAACCCTTCCCGGAATCCATGCGGGAATCCGGCTTCGGCCGTTACATCCTTGAATTTCAGATCGCCCATATTCTTCATAAGCCGGGAGTTCGACCCCCCTTTGTCACCCAGCACCCAGTCTTCCTGCATGAATACATCCAGAAGGCCGTCACCATCATAATCAAAAACCATGGTACGTCGCCCCAGAAACGGTGCCTCAAAATAAAGATTCGATTCCGCTGTCACATCGGTAAAATTCCCCTTACCGTCATTTTCATACAGGAAATTGCCGAGTTTTCCGTAGGGTATGTCTACATGATGCTGGTGTGAGATGACCAGGTCAAGATCTCCATCGTTATCAAAATCGGCAAAGGCCGCCCCGGAGTTCCAGGAATGTACACGGATAGGGGATTCCATAACTTCCGTGAAAGTTCCGTCTCCGTTATTCAGCAGAAGTTTATTGGGAGATGTCCCGCCTGTATGACCACGTACATTCCATTCTGTGTTACTATAAATTGAAAAAGTCCCATAAAACAAGTCAGGATAACCATTTCCGGTTACATCGCCCCAGGCTGCGCCATGCCCCATCAGGCTTTTCAGAAATGATTTCATATGCGAAAATTAAATTATTTTTTTTCTGTTTCTGCCACGGCAAAGAATTCACCTCGTTTTACCAGCTCATAGATCCGCTCCCCTGGATAATCGTAAAACAGGATCTGCAAAGAGGCTTCTTTGAAGGATTTGATATACCAGCTACCCATCATATAAACCCTTCCCCTGTCATCAGCTGCCAGTGAATTGATCATACGTGCAGCCCGTCCGTCCTGGTCTACGATCTTCCCATGGTCGCTTATGATATGGTCACCATCCGGGGCTGTGGAAACGCTCCTGAGGTGCAGGTTTTCGTTATAACCTACTTCGTCCGGGTCGTTTTCCCTGTTTGATTCAGCGCTCTGGGTTCGCTGGTCTTCAAGGGATTCATACTGGACAAAATAGAGCCGGTCTCCTCCCAGGGCAGTTTCCAGGAAAGTTGAGCCAATATAAGCAAGGGGTTGGAAAGCCTTCCCTTTATGTATATTTTTTGAAGGGTCAAAGATCCATAAACGCTCATCTCCACCCCCTGAACTACCCATGGTAAACAGGCATTTCTCCCTTCCTGGAAGGGCCTGTGCCCAGGTCCATGCCCGGCTCTGCAACTTTTTCTTGTCTGTAACAGGAGTCCCGTCAATCAGTTCACCCTTCGGGAGTACATCCTCGTAAGTAACAATTTTCCCGGTATCGAAGCGGTAACAATAAAGATTCCCGGGATCATTCTCATATTGGTGATGGTATTTCCACAGGTTAAACCAGCAATTACCTTCATTATCCACATAAAACCAGAAACATGCTCCGGTCTGTCCTTTTGTTATCTGGCCAAGTTCCTTCTTTTCACCTGAAGTAATGTCAATGCTGTACAAATAGCAACCGCCATTCCTGATCAGTTCATCATGAAAGGGCGCAACAAATACGTATAGTATTTTCCTTTCGGGGTCGACATTTATTGCAGAGTATATGGAATACCCTGGCTTGACTATGCCAAAATCGCGAAAATTACCCGTGGCCAGTTCATAACCAATAACATGGGCGCCAGTATAAAGCTCAATGCCTTCGGGCCAGTAATTGGAAAGGTGGGTGGTAAAATAGAGCCAGCCGTCGCATTCCACGATGGGACTGTGGATTTTGCCCTGCTGGGACTCAGTATCCCCTTCCCCGCATACCAATGTCATGTCTTCCGCAAGCATGGTATATTCCTTCGTTTCCGGATTATACATATGAAATCCGGCCCCATGTCCCCTGGAATGGGTAGATGTACCAAAATAACAATTGCCATCCGATGCAACGGTAATGCCCTCCCATTGTCCATCCCATTCCTTGCATATCTTGTTCATGGAGAAGGATGTAACATCGCATATTTTCCCTTCATGATCATTCTTTTTCATTTCATTAAGGATCTCCAACACCCTTTCGACAAGTAATTCGCCTGAACCGGGTGCACACCTGGCACTGACCGCCTCGTAGTTTCCTTCCACATAGGCTTTTCTGTCAGGTATATAATCGACAGAACCATTGCTCAGTTCAAGGACCATGGTACTGGGATAGGGTGAACGTTCCTTGATGTACATTCCCAGTTCAACGAATACTTCTCCCGGTAAACTGACAATGGCAAAATCATCTCCAAGGGTAAAAACTTGGACTTCAGCATCAATGGGTTTACCTTTTCTCCCATGGACCTCGACAATTTTAAAGGCATTTACCATTTCCATGAATGGCGCCGCATCCCTTTCTCCGAATTTTTGTGTTATCTCCCGGGCACGCTCAAGCTCATCTTCTGAAAATTCTGCCATGGGGAGTCCCACTATTTCACTCCTGGCCCGGATCACATCAACATCCAGGGGTTTAAGCCGGGTAAAGGTTTTGATCACCTCACCCGCCAGCACCGTGCCGATACGTTCGGCTTCAGCATGCCCTTTCTGAGGCTCCCCGGATTTCACATTAATATGGTTAATATTCCCGCAGCAACCCTGCCCGAAGAGGGTTACCATATCTTCTCCCTTTAACCCGCCAAGGATCTCTGACAGGGTATAAGGCATATCGGCTGATATTTCCAGTCCCCCTGTAATATCCAGGTGCAGTGCGAAATTGACATAGGTTGATAAGGGTTTCCCTTCAGCAGATTCTGCATAAAGGACCGCCACCTCCGGATCTATGGGCCCGGCCGGCTTAATGATCATGGGATTCAGCTTTCCCGGGTTCCAGCCCACGGTTCCGTCTGTCATGAAAAAGCGGCGGTTAAAACTGATGGTTTCCTCATGTCCCCTTCCGAATGAGAGTTTGGCTGGCTGGATCCCATCATTGGCCCGGATAATACTCTCGGCAACCAGACCGGGCAATGTTTTCATGTAACCCTCAAGTAAATCTCCCATGCTCCCGTCCGTGGCGTACATATTTGCAGGAGAAAGGATAACGGGACCGGTATGAGAATGGGTAGCGCTGATCATGATATGACCGGCAGGAATACCGGTTGACGCTGCAGCCAGGAGCCTGATATCGGCTGCCAGTTCTGCTGAAATTTCAATCAGGTCACAGGAAACGATAGCCACCCTGGTCCCCTCCTTTTCGATGACAAGGGTTTTGGCATACAGGTCGTCATGAACTCCCTCTGCACCCCGGACATAATAATAACCCGCCATAGGTGTGCCCGGGGGGGGTGTGATCCTGACTGCTGCAACACCTATGTTCAGTCCGGCAGCAAAGACCATGTTTGAGAATAAACTGAATAGGATGATCCATGCGGTTTTCATAAGCTCATTGTGTTTGATCCATTTAAATTCCGGTATACCAAATATATTGAAATAGATCAATTTAACCGGGTTGTTGCTTATGGAAATACAAAAACATGTATTTTTGTCGGACGCTAATAAAATAAAACATATGAAACGCTTATTTCAATTTATGGCAATCCTGACAGTAATTGCATTATCGGTCCAGGATGCAAACACATGTACAAACTTCCTGGTAACCCGTGGGGCCTCGGTAAATGGTGCCACCATGATCACCTATGCAGCAGATGCCCATTTCCTCTACGGTGAATTATATTACCGGCCGGCAGCTGATCACCCGGCAGGAAGCATGATGAAGATATATGAGTGGGATACAGGTAAATTCCTTGGAGAAATAAGGCAGGTATCCCATACATATTCAGTAGTCGGACTGATGAATGAACATCAGCTGGCCATCGGCGAAACCACCTATGGCGGCCATTCTGAACTGGTTGATACCACCGGTATAATTGATTACGGCAGCCTGATGTTCCTGGCCCTGCAGCGGGCCAAGACCGCACGCGAAGCCATACAGGTTATGGGTGATCTGGTGGCTGAATACGGATATTACAGTTTAGGTGAATCCTTCTCCATTGCGGATAAGAATGAAGTCTGGATTATGGACCTGATCGGCAAAGGCCCGGGGAACACAGGAGCCGTATGGGTGGCCCGCAGGATCCCCGATGGATATGTATCAGCCCATGCCAACCAGGCAAGGATCACCACCTTCCCCCTCGATGACCCGGAGAACTGTATCTATGCAGAAGATGTTATTTCTTTTGCCAGGGAGCAGGGATATTTCGACGGTAAGGAAAAGGATTTCAGTTTTTCTGATACCTATGCTCCGGTCACTTTTGGAGGGGCAAGGTTCTGTGAAGCCAGGGTATGGTCCTTCTTCAGCAAGATCACAGGCGGCATGGACCAATACCTGGATTATGCCAAAGGAGAGAACATTGAAAACAGGATGCCCTTATGGGTAAAACCAAGCACCAAGCTGGCCGCCCATGACCTGATGAATTATATGCGTGATCATTATGAAGGTACGCCGCTTGACATGACCCAGGATGTTGGTGCCGGACCTTATCGCATGCCCTACCGCTGGCGCCCTTTGACCTGGTCGGTTGGTGACGTGACCTATTGCAATGAGAGAGCTACAGCCACCCAGCAGACAGGTTACTCGTTTGTTACCGAGTCAAGAAACTGGTTGCCGGACTGGATAGGTGGTATTTTCTGGTTCGGTGTGGATGATGCAGCCACCACTGTTTATAATCCCATGTATTGCGGAATCGACCGCGTGCCTGAGCATTTTGAGGCTGGTAATGGCGATATGATCACCTACTCTGAAACTTCAGCCTTCTGGGCATTTAATTTTGTATCAAATTTCTGCTACCTGAGATATGACCTGATGACCCCGGACGTATTAAAAGTACAATCCGAGCTGGAAACAAAATATATCAGGAATACAGAAGCGGTGGATATGGCCGCAGTAGAGCTTTACAACAATGATCCGGAGCTTGCCAGGGAATTTCTGACAGACTATTCAATTAGCGTTGGAGAAAGTACTTTTAAGCGCTGGAAGGAACTGGGTCATTACCTGCTGGTCAAATACATGGACGGAAATGTCAAGAAAGAAAAAGATGGTAAGTTCATCTATAACGGCTACGGAAGGAACATCCCTCCCAACCCGGATCAACCCGGATACCCTGACTGGTGGTATGAAAAGATCGCGGACGACAAGGGTGATAATCTCAAAGTCATCGGCGAGGCTCATTAAGCCTCCGGAACTGCCTGCGAGTCCTTGTTAATAAATCGTTGAATACATTGATATTTTTTAAGAACAGTTTCTTTTATTCACGAAAAATATTCGTATATTCGCGTCCTGTAAAAAATTGAGAGTCGTTGAAAATTAATATATTGAGAGGATGGATTTACTGAAACAAGCCGAAAATAATTTCCTGAAGGAAAACAATTTTCCTTCATTTAATTCGGGTGATACGATCACTGTTCACTATAAGATCAGGGAAGGAAACAAGGAAAGGGTCCAGCAATTTCGCGGTGTTGTTATTCAGCGCAGGGGATCAGGTATTACAGAAACTTTTACTGTACGTAAATTATCAGGTAATATTGGTGTTGAAAGGATATTTCCGACGTCTTCCCCTTTTATCGAGAAAATAGATATCAATAAGCGGGGTCAGGTACGCCGTGCCAGGATCTTCTACCTCCGCGGCAGGACAGGTAAAAAGGCCCGGATACAGGAAAAAAGGATGACAGCTTCGGCTGAGAATGGAGAATAAAAAAAAACCCCGGTTCGCGCCGGGGTTTTTTATTGGATATTTTCCAGACCTCTTTTCGGTTCGCTCCTGCTCCTGATCATTTTAACCTGTCAACCTGTTCCTGTGCTTCGCGCATGATCTCATCGGCCTGTTTGCTGGCTTCATCCTCCAGCCTTTTGGCATTCTTCTCTGCTTCAGAATTGAGGGTCCTGGCATAAGTTTCAGCTGCTATTTTTTGAAGCGGATTGCTGCCTGCATCCTTGATTCTTTTTTGTCCCTCCTCTTCCGCCATGCGGATCAATTCCTCACCTGCATGTTTAGCCTCCCATTTTAATGCATCAGCCTTCGCCCGGGCTTCCGCAAGTATCTTCTCGGCCTCCTTTGTCACATCTTCCCTGATCTCCTCCTTAACCTCCTCTACTTTTTCTTCGATGATCTCCTGCACCTGTTCTTTCACTTCTTCGGTCATATTTTTGAGTCCCTCTTCAAATACAGGCCTGATCCTGGGTTCTGTAAAAGTACCTGTCACAAGGAACTTAACATCAATGGTTTCACCCGGGTCAATGTTTATGCCCTGGCTTGCTGCAAGTGAGGTAACCTCGTTGATGGCATTCCGGGCAGTGCCACCGAGATCAGACCTGGGGATCTTCATTTTCATTTCGTAGTTCATGGTCTGGTCTAAGCCCTGGTCTCCCCCCATTACGAGTTCTGTATTCCCAATCTTTGTCTGATAAGGTTCGATATACACCCTTCCATTCCGCACAGAATAATCTATGGCCAGGTCCTTCATGGTAATGTCCTTGAATTTTTCTGTCTTCAGGATACCGTTTATCATGTCAAAGATTTCTGTTTTTTCAATGCTGATTTGCTCTGATTCGAGTTTTCCCTTGGCCACGATGGAATTCATAACGGGCATCATTCCTTCTCCCAGGAATGAGGTGAAATCAAGATTGGTCGACACGGTACCTGAAGTCCGTTCTGCAATAGGTGCCAGCTTTTGAATGGTTGCCAGGGAATTGAAAGCAGATGGTATATCGATCTTGTTCACTTCGAGGGTGAGGTCCACCAGCGGAGACTTCATATCCTGGGTGTTGTATTCACCAGACATGATCACATTGCCCTCCAGTAACTGCATGCTTAAATTGCGCATGATGACCTTCTGGTCACGTATGATGATCAGGCCTGAGAGGTTGTCTATTTCAAGCTTATTGAATAAGACCTTTTTCAGGCTGGAAGTAAAAACAAAATCGATATTAGCGGGTATCTCAATGACTGACATTGCAACTGTATCTGTGGACCCGGCCGAGGGCTCTTCCGCCGGCTCCCCGGCAGGTTCGCCTTCCTCTTCGCCGGCCTCATCCAACATGAACTCATTCAGGTCCAATAAGTCACTTTCCAGGTTCAGTTTTCCGGCAATCATGCCGTCCTCAAAGAGGTAGGACAGGAAATTTTCAAGCTTTCCGTCCATCCTGACGTCGCTGTTCCCGATAATGGCATCAAATTCCGTCAG
>DAOUVF010000279.1 GCA_030667765.1 Bacteroides sp. | reverse complement strand
TCGATGCCATTTCCCTGAGCATGGGTTCCAGGGGACCCTTGCCCACAATCCGGAGGCTTGCCCCGGGGATCTCATTGCGTATCCGGCCAAAGGCCTTGATGACGAGGTCCATCCCCTTCTCGTGCTCCAGCCGTCCTATGGACATGATGACCAGCGGGTCCCGCTGCCGCTGGGCCGGAGGGACAAAAAATCCGGTGTCCACAAGGTTAGGGATGGTCTGTATCTGCTGCTCCAACGAAATAAACTGACGGATGGATGCTTTCAGGGCATCCGATACTGTGACGATCCTCTTTGCTCCCCTGAATGCTTCTTTCAAAAAAGGATGATAGGCATCCCTGACCAGGCTTTCTGCTTCTGCAGTCTTTCCTGTAAACCGGCTCCTGTGTTCGGTGATAATATAAGGGATGCCGGTCCCAGCAGAAATTTGCGATGCGGCATAACCCGCCCATATAGAGCTATGTGCCAGGATGAGATCGGGTTTGCCGAAAGTGCGTTCGTACCTCCGGAACAGTTTTACTGTTGAATTCGACCACCGCTGGATATTCAACAGTTCATTTTTTGGCCATTTGATGTAGCAGGAACGAACAACCCGGGCACCATTCACTATACTCACCTGGAAGCGCTGAAGGGTAGAACGTTCTGAGATTTTCAGTTGGGTAAGACCGATAGTACGATTTACAAGAACATCGACCTGAAAACCGGCCTCGGCCATTGCTTCGGCATGGTCCTGGAAAAATTGTCCACCATCAGGCGGATACCAGGAAGGTATGACCAGGATCTTCTGCAAAATTCAGCTTTTTGGAGGGATGGTTTTTCTGTTCATCTTTACCTCATAAAACTCCTCAGGTTCCTCCGGAGGGTCCAGGAATTTTCCTTTCAGATCTTTCTTCAGCAGGATGGCGCATTTGGTCTGGGAAACATGGTAAAGGTCATCATGCAGGGAAGGATCTGTCCCTTCCAGGATGCCTGCCAGGACCTCGAACCTTACCTCTTCAGGATGATAAGCGTAATCATGCCAGACAATTACAGAGTCCTTGTGGGCCAGGTGTTTGAAAGCTTTTTCGGTATCGTTTCGGACATGTTCATAATGATGGTCCCCGTCAATAAAAATGATATCGAATTTTTTTCCCAGTGAGGCAAAATCAAAATCGAGGGAGTTCCCGGAAAGGTGGACAACATTGTCCAGCGCCCTGGAAAAATATCCCATCATGTACATGTATTTATTGCGGACACCCATCTTGCGCATCTCCTCAGTTGACAGGTTCAGGGTATAGCATTCCTTGGCTACCCTTGCCATATTGGCAACGCTTTCCCCCCTCCAGGTACCGATCTCGAAATATTTGCAGTCTTTACAGAATGATGCAAGTCCCCTGAGCAGCGCCAGATCCGTCGGCAGTGATCCACCATCCAGGAAGGTAATGGGTCCCACATCATAGATCTCCCCGTCAAATACCTGGTCCATCTGGATTACAGGCAATCCCTTCTCTTTGCCATGGTTCTTGATAACATAATCTCTCCATACATCAGGTTCACTCAAAACCCTGTTCAACAGGACTGGATTTCTCAGTATCAGTCCCGTAGCCTTCATCGCTTTCCTAAACCTATGTCTCTTTCTCACTTTTCTGCGATTATAGCGTATCTGATTTTTTTGCCACGCTGTAAAACCAGGTCAGTTGATAAGCGGTTACAAGCATGCTCCCGGCGCTGAAATAGATCACTGTGCGCAAAATATCACTCGAATATATGCCGGCTGCCATGGCAATGAGCCTGACCACCAGCTTCACAGCATCAATTAAAAAAGCCTTACCCTGAACTTTAAACAAATCCGGCAGGAATGAAAAAGGGGCAGATAGAAACACCATGTACAACCATGGGATCAGGATGCGCGTGTAGGTTCCTGCTGTTTCCCATTCCGGACCGAAAACAAACTTAAAGATCTGGGGGGCAAAAATAGCAACAATCCCGAAGGGAATGAAGGAAAACTGGAACATTTTGACCAGCAGGCGCTTCACATCGGGCAATATTTCCTGTCCTTCATTTTCTTTGGTGATCACGCGTTGTGAAAAAACCTGAGAGAAGGCATTTGTGACCATGCTCATAGGCCGGAAGATCATAGTAAATCCAAAAGCATACAAACCGGCTGTAGCAGATGAAAACCAGGAGGTCAGGATAAAAATCGGCAGGCTCCCGGAAAAGTTGTTGATGACGCCATGCAGCATATTGTACTTGGGAAACCTGTAGTATTCCCTGGCAAGGGAGCCCATATCTTTTTGATTGATTGCCGGGAGCTTTTCACGGTCATGTTTCAGGAAATTCAGTAAAAAGGTAACAAACCCTGTGATTTGTCCCAATACAGATCCGACAATCAGTCCGAACGGCCCGGCAACCAGGAAGCCTGCCCCAACTTTCACCGATGAATTGGTCAGGCTCTGGCCGAGGCTGGCCACGGTCATGGTGCGGAAACGCTTTTTCCGGTTGGACCAGTAATTAAGTCCCTGGTAGAATCCGTTCAGCAGGGTGGAAAGGGGGATGAGGTAAAGCCATGGAGAGATTTGCTCATTGCCAAGCATCCTGGTAATAGGCTGGTTAAGCAACAATACCAGGATGAAGAGGAAAAGGCTCACGCAAACGGAGATAACTGCAGACAAACCCATAAGGTTCAGTCCCGCGTGATCCTCCCTGGGCATCATAACAGCCAGTTCGTACTTGGCTGTCGCGGTGATGTTGGTGATACTCAGGATGCTCATAAACAGCGCAAAAACCCCGAAATCAGCCGGCGTATATATGCGGGAAAGGATAAGGTAAACCGCCAGGGATATGGCCTGTCCCACAGTAGTCCCGGACATCAGGGTGACAACATTCCTGAAGAATTCACTATGTATAAGCCTGGATAGAGGATTTTTACGGTGCACGGTTCGCATGGATATGACCGCCATAAAAATAGGGATTTTAGCAGAGATCGATGCTCTGCAGCAAGAATTATAAAAAATATTGAAAAAGGATTTATCTTTGAAGCCCTTAAAAACAGATAATAGATGAATATAGGACGTACCGGTAATCCAGCCCTGAATAAAAAAACATTCACAGGCTTTGCAGCAGTAGAACAGGACTCTGCGATGACTATTTCGGGGACGGTTAACAAGATCGCCATTATGCTCCTGCTGGTCCTGGGAGGAGCGTATTACACCTGGAGAATGGCTTTCGAGGCCATGCAGACGGATCCTGTGGAAGGATACCGGGCCATCCTCCCATGGATGATAGGGGGTGGCATCGGGGGTTTTGTGGTGGCCATCATTACCGTTTTCAAACGCAGATGGGCCGGCATTACAGGTCCCATTTATGCTGTCCTGGAAGGCCTGTTCCTGGGCGGGATCTCGGCTATTTTCGAAGCCCGGTACCCGGGAATTGTCATACAGGCGGTTTCCCTGACCTTCGCCATCCTGTTTGTCCTGCTGTTTGCCTATAAGACAAGGATCATCAAACCAACCGAAAATTTCAAGCTGGGTGTATTTGCTGCTACGGGAGGGGTGATGATGTTATATCTCGTATCCTTTTTATTAAATCTTTTTGGTGTACCCATAGGTTACCTGCATGATAATTCCCCTTTATCAATCGGTATCAGTGTGGTCATTGTCATCATTGCCTCACTGAACCTGGTGCTTGATTTTGATTTCATTGAGCAGGGTGCCGCCTCATCCGCTCCGAAATATATGGAATGGTATGCTGCATTCGGATTGATGGTTACGCTGATCTGGTTATATATAGAGATCCTACGCCTGCTCTCCAAGATTGCCAGTAGGAATTAAAATTGATACAATCCCGCAAGATGAATAAACTTGAAAAATACTTTGCCCCCTTCCGCGAACAGATCATCGGGATAGATACTACTTATCAGTCCCCCTACGGAGAACAGAAAATCGTGTATGGGGACTGGATCGCCAGCGGGAGGTTGTATACTCCGATTGAGAAGAGACTATCGGAGGATGTTGGGCCCTTTGTCGCCAATACCCATACCGAAGCAAGTGAAACCGGGACCCTGATGACAAAGAGCTACCGCTATGCACATGAACTGATCAAGCGGCATGTAAATGCAGGGCCCAATGATATCATCATTACGGCAGGATTCGGGATGACGGCGGTCATCAATAAGTTGCAGCGTATATTGGGACTCAAAGGCTGTGGGAAGCTGAACAGCAAGGATTGCCTGCATGATTCGGACAAACCCGTTGTATTTATAACCCATATGGAGCATCATTCCAATCAGACCTCCTGGTATGAGACCAATGCGGAGGTGGTGGTCCTTGAACCGGACAAAGAGCTGCTTATTGACCTGGATGAACTGAGGTCACAGCTGGAGAAGTACCAGGACCGGGAATTCAAGATCGGGGCTTTTACGGCCTGCTCCAATGTTACCGGGATTGAAACACCGTATTATGAGATGGCAAAGATCATGCATGAATACGGGGGACTCTGCTTCATTGATTTTGCTGCCTCGGCGCCATACGTGGATGTTGATATGCATCCTGCAGACCCCATGGAGAAACTGGATGCCATATTCTTTTCACCCCATAAGTTCCTGGGCGGCCCGGGATCATCCGGTGTCCTTATATTTGACAAGGCCATGTACACCGCCGAAGTGCCTGATAATCCAGGAGG
>DAOUVF010000346.1 GCA_030667765.1 Bacteroides sp. | reverse complement strand
TACAGGGTATGGCATGGAGTCTGTCACCTGGATGATGCGCTTATGGCCCCTGTCAACCATAACCACTTCGACGGATATATACAGGGGACTTCCACATTATGCGATTATCATCCCGGCGAACCGGTGCCGGGTTTGAATTCAGGTGGGTGGCATGATGCAGGTGATTATGATCTTCGTGTTGAATCACAGGCCGGGACCGTTCGCCTGCTGGCAATGATGATAGAGGAATTCGGACTGGATTACGATGCCACGTTAATAGACCAGGAAAACAAAGTTGTTGAGATCCACCATCCTGACGGCAAGCCGGATGCACTTCAGCAGATTGAGCATGGACTAGCTGCGATCCTTGGCGGCTACAGGTCCCTGGGAATGCATTACCGCGGAATTATCTGTCCCACGCTCCGCCAGTATGTGATGCTGGGAGATGCAGCCTCCATGACCGACAACCTTCAGTATGATCCCGTTTTGAAAGAAGGGGAACTGGAAGCCCGCAGGTCCGGAGTGAACGACGACAGGTGGGTGTTCACCCAGGAAAATCCGCGAAGGCAACTTGGTGTTGCTGCTGCACTGGCCAACGTTGCGAGGGTGCTCAGGGATTATAATCCCGAATTATCGGATGAGGCTCTTACCACGGCAAGGGCATTATTGGAAAGTGCAAAGGGAAGCCGGGTCGGTGTATCCCCCAGGGTACAGGCGCTATCAGAGCTGATCCTCACCACCGGTGATCCTGACCTGGTTAGTCAACTGCTGTCTATGAAGAAGGAGATCATAGAAAATATCGATGATTGCGGATGGGCCCTTGGGCGTGTGATACACATGGTTGAAGTTCCGTCCTTCCAGAAAGACATTGCCGATGCCGTCGCAGCCTACCAGCAGGATCTGAAACAGCAGCAAGCTTCTGACTCTCCCTATGGTGTACCCTACAAGCCCAGGATATGGGGAGCAGGTTGGAATATCCAGCGCTTCGGGGTGGAACAGTATTTTTTCCACAAAGGCTGGCCTGATCTCGCGCCGACCTATCACTTCGAAAATGCATTACATTTTATCCTGGGTGTGCATCCAGGGATAAACAACTCCTCTTTCGCTTCCGGCGTAGGAGCAAATTCAGTAACAACCGCTTACGGAGTGAACCGTGCCGACTGGTCATTCATCCCGGGCGGTGTTGCCTCCGGCACGGCACTCATAAGGCCCGACCTGCCGGAAATGAAAATATGGCCATTTTTCTGGCAACAGACAGAATATGTGATGGGAGGGGGAGCTACCAATTTTATGTTCCTTGTGCTTGCTGTGGATGCACTTTTTGAATGAACTCTGGTTGTCAGGAAATATCAGTATCCTTCCGGTTTAATAAAACCTTGCGTAAATTCAGAGACCAGTTTTGCGAATTGGATCAGGTCCGGTTCGCTCCAGTAGGGACCAACAACCTGTACACCCATTGGCAATCCCTCTTTGCCAAGGCCAAGCGGGATGATAACCGCATCCAATGCCGGATTGTGTTTTTTAATCTGCCCAAGGTGGTCCTTAACTATTTCCGTAGATGTTGCCTGTCCACTACTAATCAGGTCAGCCAGCTCTATTGCTGATTTGTAAATAAATTTGCCCATAGTTTATTACCCTGCAGAGTTTTAATGAATATTATTGAATACATGGCCTGTACCCTAACTTTTTAAATTCATACTCGTATGTACCTAAATACATTTAAATCACTACTTATGAAAACAAAACATTTACTCTCGAGTTTTATTATTCTTGCTTTTCTTCCGGTTGTTTTATCAGCTCAACCCATTGTAAAACACCTGGGTATTGCAAAAACTAACCTCGATGTTAGCTCTACGACAGTTGTGGGAGAGATTACAATCGATCCTGCTGAAGCGGGCAAAGTCATTGTACGCTTTGATGGTAATTGCTGGTCAACACCGGGCGACGCGATTATACTGGCCGCCAGTGATGCTCCTTCATGGTCCGTGAATGATGGTAATGTTGCAGTTGAAGCGCTGGATACGGATATTCGAATAAATTCCTTTTCCCATACCCGTGTATATAGTGTGGTTGCAGGTGAACAGATATTCTATGCTGTTGCCCATAACTATGTTGAAACAGACGGAGATGGCATAGCATCAATATATGGAAGCCTGACTGTTGAATTCATCCCTTCCGGAGAGAATATGGTCAGATCTATCGGAATTGAAGAAACCAGTATTGATCTTAATACTTTGAAGGTTTTGGGAGAGATTTCCATGAATCCTTCGGTTGCTGGAAAAGTCATTGTACGCTTTGACGGGCACTGCTATGCAACACCCGGTGACAGGATAGTCCTGGCTGCCAGTGATGCTGAATCGTGGACATCAAATGATGGAAATGTTAATATGGAAGCGACAGATGGAGATGTGAATCACAGGGCTTTTTCCCATACCCGGGTATATGACGTTGCTGCGGGCTCACAGAAATTCTATGCCGTTGCCCAAAACTATGTCGAAACAGATGGAGATGGAATTGCTCACATCTATGGGACCCTGACAGTTGAGTTTGTCCCGGCAGGAGACAAAATAATTGGCTTCACGGGAATTGCTGAGTCCAATATCGACGTCAGTTCTGTGACACCTTTTGCAGAGATAACCATCGAACCCCCGGTAGATGGAAGGGTGATTGTAACTTTTGACGGTATGTGCCTGTCTTCAGCCGGAGATAGGATTGTATTGGCCGCCAGTGATGCTATATCCTGGTCTCCAGATGAGGGTGCTGTTGGCGTTGAAGCAATAGATGCTGACCTTAACCGGAATGGTTTTTCTCACACCATGGCATACGATGTTGCTGCCGGTTCACATACTTTTTATGGTGTCGTCCAGAACTATGTAGAAACTGACGGAGATGGAACCGCATCCGTATATGGAAGCCTGACAGTCAAGTTTGTTCCTCAGGCACCAGCATTGTCCGTGAATGATGTGCATAATAATAAATATAACATCTATCCAATCCCGGCGAATGAGGTACTCAATATTGAGGGACTATCACCCAATTCCCGGCTGAGTATTTATTCTATTACGGGAAAAGAGTTGAGGCATATTGAAGCTGCTTATTCAACAAACAGCATTAACGTTTCAGATTTAGAAAAGGGTGTTTATTTTCTGAAGATATCTGCGCAAGGCGATACAGAAATCCACAAGTTCATCAAAGAATAGCCATACATAACTATACTTGTTATCAAAGAGAGCCCGGGGATAATCTCCGGGCTTTTTTTGTATAGCTCGCCATGGAAATCTTTTGTAAATTGAGCAATTAAATTTTACATCATGAAAAATAACTTCTTATTCTTATTGCTTTTTTTATCGATTGGACTACTCTCAGCTTCATGTAACCAGGCAGGAGTGGGAGTTGGGGTTAAAGCCCCTGCCGGGGCAGAAGTAATGTTCGACGGCAGCCGGGAGTCGCTTGACGGAAACTGGACTTACTGGGAAGGGCCTCGCTTTGCCGCTGAAATGCCCATCAAATGGAAAATCGTTGATGACCCGGTGGACGCTGGCACTGTAATGAACAGTAATGATCCTGCAGCTGCCGGAGGCAAATACGGATCGGCGGATATTGTAACAAAAAACAAATTCAGGGATTTCAGGCTGCATGTGGAATTCCTCATTGAACATGAAGGAGGGAATTCCGGGGTCTACCTGCAGAACCGGTATGAGATCCAGGTCCTTGACGGTGACTCGACAAAGCATGGACTGGGCGCTGTGATCAACGAAACTGAATCCCCCTATCACCTCTACAATGGAGCAGGTAATTGGAATGCCTATGATATCGTCTTTCGGGCAGCCAGGTTTGAAGGTGGTGAGCGTATTGAAAAAGCCATGGTTTCGCTATATTTCAACGGGATCAAGGCCCACACAAATGTCGGGATCAACCAGGTATGGGGCGGTCCTAATTCCGGAAT
>DAOUVF010000245.1 GCA_030667765.1 Bacteroides sp. | reverse complement strand
AGGAAGTCACATGGGATGAGATGATGAGCTCAGACCTGAAAATAGGTCCGGAAACATTAGCTATGGGTCCGGTGGACATGGAGGCCATTATACCAATACCCGGTGAAGCCCCAACTGAGGAGTAGGATTCCTTTAAGATTGGGTAATTACTTATGGACTGCCCGAAAGATCAGTCCACAGAAAAACTATCGACTGCAGCATAGGCTTTTATGAGGGCCACTTCGCCCTCTTTGCCTGGCATTGAATTTCCATGCTCCATGCCTACGATGCCTGTGAATCCTTTACCATGGATATGCTGGAAGACATTCAGGTAATTGATCTCACCGGTAGTCGGCTCCTTGCGACCGGGATTGTCACCTACCTGGAAGTATCCGATCTCTTCCCAGGCACGGTCTATATTCGGGATCAGGTTCCCTTCATGGATCTGCTGGTGGTACAGGTCATCCAGGATCTTGCACGAAGGACTCCCGACAGCCTGGCAAATCTGGTAGGCCTGAGGTATTTTGTTAAGGAATAATCCCGGGTGGTCTCTGAAATTCAATGGTTCAAGTACCATGGTGAGGCTGTGTGGTTCCAGTATCTCACTAGCCCGTTTCAGGGCATCTATCACATTCCTGGTCTGGTAACCCATGTCCTTTTGCAGGTCCACATGTCCCGGTACAACAGTCATCCACCTGGCATTTACCCGTTTGGCAACTTCAACAGATTCCTTGATCTGCGTAAGGAAACTTTCTAATTTTTCTGAATCTCCAGTGACCAGGGTTGACTCCGTCCAATTAATGCTATGTGCCACAAAAACACCCATTTCCATGCCAAGATTGGCCATCTTGCTGGCAATTTTTTCCTGCATTCCAATCTCTCGCTTATTCATGCCGTTGTCTTCCATGGCTGTAAATCCGGCATCAGCCATAAACTGAACCTGGTCCAGTAAATCTTCCCCGGCATGATGCTTGAACATTCCAAAGTGAGGAGCATATTTAAGCTTGAAATCTTGCTTGGGTGGAAGTACCCTGGATGCCGGGCGACTTGATGTTGATGCCCATGCGGCTGATCCGGTTATCAGTGCAGCTGCCGAAACTGCACCATTCTGGATGAATGATCTTCTTTTCATATACGATGGTTTATTGATTTATATAGATTGAATGAATATACAGGTTTTGAATTGCTATGGAAAGTTAATTATTTGAAATTTATAGCCAAACCTGGTGGTTGACTTATTTATTAAAAGCACTGCGATAGTGGGATAAAGTAATTATTTTCGCTGGATGATTGAAATGATCGAAGCGTATGATCTGACTGCCGTGCAATGGCTGATAGTGCTGCTATGTGCCATGCTGGTTGGAATGGCAAAGACCGGGCTTTCGGGCGTCGGCCTCATGGTTGTGCCCTTACTGGCCTCTGTATTCGGCGGCCGTCCTTCAGTTGGGCTATTGTTACCAATCCTGGTCTTTGCGGATGTATTTGCCGTAAGCTACTACAATCGTCATGCTGAATGGAAATATATACTTCGATTGCTTCCATGGGCATTGATCGGGGTAGGGGCCGGAGTTCTGGTAGGGCAGGTCATTTCTGATATTGTTTTTAATCGCCTGCTTGCAGTAGTGGTTCTAACAGGTATTGTGCTGATGATCTTGCAGGATATGCGCAAAAAGGCCAGCGTACCTGATTATTGGTGGTTTGCAATGGGACTCGGACTGCTGGGTGGATTTGCCACAATGATTGGGAATGCTGCTGGTCCGATAATGGCACTATACCTGCTATCCATGAGACTTCCCAAGAATATCTATATTGGTACCGGTGCCTGGTTTTTCTTTATTGTGAACGTGTTTAAGGTCCCATTTCATGTCGGGATCTGGAAGACCATTACAGTACAGTCCCTCTTGTTTGATGTACTCATGATCCCGGCCATAGCCCTGGGTGCATTGCTGGGAATATGGCTGGTGAAATTCTTTCCGGAAAAGGCCTACAGAATATTCATTATTGCAACGACCCTGTTTTCAGCCCTGCTCCTTTTTTAGGGCGGGAAGGTCCTATTGTGTAATCAATTCATTGACTGCTGAAATCAGTTCTTTTTGTTTGAAAGGTTTTTGAAAAACCCTTGAAGCTCCGAAATGTGTGGCACATTCAAGATAACTTTCCGGGGAGATCCTGCCCCCACCAGAGATGGCGATGATCTTAAGGTCAGGACGTTGTTTCTTCATCTCAAGGATGATCTCGAGCCCTTCCTTGTCCGGCATAATAATATCCGTTATGACGAGATCTGCTTTGTCTTTTTCAAATAGTTCCATACCCTGTTTCCCGTTGGAAGCCAGATCTACTTCATAACCCGCTTTCTCCAGCATTTTTTTTAACATCAGGAGGATGTAAGGTTCATCATCTATGATCAATACTTTTCTCATGATTATGCCGATTTTTTTGCTTTTGCATCCAGGACATTTCTGATAGTCTTGCTGAATTCACTTAATATCAGTGGTTTCATGATAATTTCCGCAATATCGTACTCCTTGATTGAATCTTCTTTTATTGAATCCTCGTATCCGGTAATAAGGATTATCTTGAGTTCAGGCATGATCTTTTTTGCTCGCCTGACCAGATCAGTTCCCAGCATTTTAGGCATATTCTGATCAGTAACAAGAAGGTCATACTTTTGTTTATTGGTCTGTATCTCATGCAATGCAGAAAATCCGTCGGTCCGAATATCAACGGTATACCCCAGACTTTCCAGCATTTTCTTACCCATGTATGTGATTTCTTTCTCATCATCAACAAAGAGGATATTCTCACATCCTTTCCTGGCCGTCTCAGTAATCTGACTGTCTTTAGTCCCATGAGTGCTATGCTGGGGTAAATAGATCATGAAAATGGTTCCCTTACCCGGCTCACTCTTCACCTGGATAGCGCCATTATAGTTATTTACGATACCATGAACTACGGATAAACCCAGTCCGGATCCCGAGCCTACCTCCTTATTAGTGAAGAAAGGTTCAAACATCCTGTCAATGGTCTGTTTGTCCATGCCGACACCAGTATCAGAAATCGTAAGCCTGACGTAATTTCCCTTTTTAATATTGGCGTTGGCTTTGATCTTTTTAGGGTTGAGAGCCAGCGCATCGAGTCTTACTTCCAGGATGCCCCCCTTGTTAACCATTGCATGTAATGAATTAGTACATAGATTCATAATGATCTGATGCATCTGTGTTGCATCAGCCATGATGGTCCCGCAATCAGTATCCAGATCCTGCCTGATTTCAATATTTGAAGGAAAGGATGCCTTGATCAGGTTCATTACCTCCTTCACAACCAGGTGAAGATGTAATGGTTTCTTATCGAAATCCACCTGCCGGCTGAATGTTAATATTTGCTGGACAAGGTCCTTTCCCCGAAGGGCAGCATTATTGATCTGTTCAATATCATATTTCAGGGTGCTTTCATCAGAGAGTTCTTCCAGGGCCATCTCTGTATATCCAAGGACAGGAGTCAGAATATTATTAAAATCATGGGCAATGCCTCCTGCGAGGGTCCCGATGGTTTCCATCTTCTGGAGCTGCAACAGATGTGATTCAAGTTTGTTTTTCTCCTTCTGATGATGTTTCCGCACCTCAATTTCTTTTTTCAGGTCCTTGTTAGTCACTGTCAATTGTTTGGTACGTTCTTCGACTCTCTTCTCGAGTGCATTGTTGGCAGCCTGTACTTTTTTCTGCTCTGTCTGTAGCAGCTTTCTCATATAAAAATCCCTTCGTGCAGAATGCTCCATGAAGTAGCTGATAAACATCCCGATCACGTTGGCAGAAACGAAGAAATAATTGTTATTGATAAGAATCTCAAAAGGTGTGTCTGAAATGATCATGGCAGCGATCTCGTAAGATGCTACAATGGACCAGCCGGCAATAGACGAATAAACAAACCTTGCCCTTATGAATGTATAGCCGAAAATGAATATCAGAATGAGTCCGGCATAATAGGAATAGTCCTCTGCCATGTTTGCGGCAAAAACGCTCATAATGATGATTCCCAGGCCGGTTACGTACATGATCCCGGCCAGGATAACCTGCATGTACTTCTTGAAAACGGAAGAAAGAGAAAACAGGATAACACCTATAAGAACCGGAGTGACTAATCCGAAGCGGATGAACCAGAAAAGATGTTTTAGTTCCGGGAATATCAGGGCATCAAGAACAGCAAAAATACCATAGAAGAAAATGGCCAGCACGAGAGAAAACCTCATTGGTCTGATGGAACGGGTAAAATAATCATCCAGGAACTCCTTTTCCATTCCCTGAAGGCCCCCGCTAAATTTTAATGTCAGGGGTCTTACCCGCCAATCCTTATGGGTTTCCGAATGAAACCCTAATAAATTGACCATTGATTTTTCAAACAAGCGCATGCCATTTATTCATTTAAGTCTGTTCAGCCCGAACCATTTATGGTTTTTTTAATCCTCATAAAAAGATTGATCCCCAATTCCTCCTCCTCAACGATAACCTGGTCTTCATTTACTTTTGCCTCTACAGCCATCCTGATCAGATCATACCTGGAGCGGTGATTTAGGTACCAGTCTGATAATATTTCCATGAGTCTTTTGGTTGGATTTAAATGTGAGAAGTTCCCAATGAGAAATTCACCGTTATCAGTCAGATTTTTATAGTATTTATTGATCAGATAAATAAAATGTTTCTCCTTGAAATAATCGAACAGGCCTGCACTCCAGATCAGGTCGTAATATTTATAGGGCTTATAGCGTAAAACATTGATCCTGAAATATTCAATGCTGCCATTGGATAATTCATTCTGAGCTTTAGCAAAATCAATGGCATTCTGATCAAAATCCAGCAGATTGAACCGTATCCTGCTTTCTGGATTTTCAGTCATGTACTGTTTCACATCTGTTGCGGGTCCGCATCCAAGGATTAATACATTGAATTCTTTTGAATCATTGCCTTCAAGACCCCTGCAACTCCTCAGAAAGAAATCTTTCCTGTTCCTGACTGCCTGGGCAGCCGGCTGGTTTAGGAAAAAGTCATCCCAGGATTTATAATTGGGATCCGGGT
>DAOUVF010000309.1 GCA_030667765.1 Bacteroides sp. | reverse complement strand
TCAGCGACGGCATACGCAAATCCAGGGGTTATTTGTTACCCATCGGGATATTTCATATTCTGCGCGCCGGAAAGAAAACAAAACAATTGAACCTCTTGCTTGGCGGGATAAGGGAAGATCACCGGAACCACGGACTGGATGCCGTGATGGGAACCCGGTTGATTGAGTCGGCCCGGAAAGCGGGACTCGAATACGTAGACAGCCACCTGGAACTGGAGACCAACAAGAAAGTCCGGGCCGAAATGGAACGCATGGGAGGGAAAGTTTACAAGCGGTACCGCATATTTCAGAAACCCATCCGGATATAATCTACCATCAGGGGAATATCCAGTTCCTTGATGCCATGCCTGCCCAGGTGGATGCTGTCCTCTTCCATCACACTACTGAACCATTCAACATCCCTGGAGCCTTTCTCCAGGCTTTTCCGATAATTCTCTATCGCCCCCTTGCGGTTCCCCTGGCACCATAGAACATGTCCCAGGTTCATAAAATCATTCTTGTTACCTTCCTCTTCAATCACTTTCAGAAAATATTTTTCAGCCTGGTCAAACTTGCCCAGTACAAATGAACACCATGCAATGGGACGGTGGATCTTGTTATTTTCAGGGGCTTTGTATTCCACTTTGAAATAGTATTTCAACGCTTCTTCAAATTCCTCCTTGTCCATCATGGTATGTCCCAGGAAAGTCTGGATAAAAAGGTTATCCGGTTCGAGTTTTTCCGCGGCATGATAATATTCCAGAGCTGTATTAAAGTCCCCGGTCTTCCGCGAACAATAAGCGATCTTTTTAACCACCCAGGACTTGCTGCGGTCAAACAGTTCGGCTTTATGATAAAATTCCAGCGCTTTGTTATAATCCCCGATCTTCTGGTAGGAGAAAGCAGTCTTTTCATACAATTCGGCATTTTCCTCCGTGAAGCATAATTGCTCAAAGATCCTGATGGCACGCTCGAATTGATTCTTTTCAAAATAGAATTCCCCGATATTCCTCAGGATCTTACTGTCACGTATCAGTGCATTGAACAGGTTCGAATTTTCAAAATCAAATTCTATCTCAAATACATCATCAAATTCATTTTTCAGGGGATGCAGTTTAAAGAAGCGATACAGGTCCTGCAGGTATTGTGTATAAATTGCCTTATCCTTAACGGTGTCATCGATCAGTTCATCACTGTCTGCCATTTCATTCATGGCTTTCAGTTCCATATTGAACAATTCCATCATCATTGATTTCTGCATGGTAGGCATATGCCTTATATTCAGGCAGAAAGAGTACTTATCAGAATTACATAAAAAGGAAGAACGTTCGAGTCCCTCTGTAAACATTCCCACATCAAAATCACTCTCCTGGTCGGATAATCCCTCCCTTACCTCCTTGTTCTCATTGTGGAAAGGAAGGAACCAGTTACTCATTTCGTCAAAAAAAGGAAACCTCTTCAGCATGGCAAATGCACTCAGGAAAACATCCGATCCCTCCATCTGAAGAGCGGAAAATTCTTCGATCTTGTGGTACAGGTCGGGGGTATCCTTAAAAACCGTTTCCCACTCCGGGTTCTCATCGTCTATGTTTTTGGAAGAGAGAATGTCTTCCAGGTCGAGCTTCTCTTCGAGGGTGGATTTCATTTTCATCATTTCCGGCAGGATCTCTTCCCTGATCTTTTTCGTTATTTTCTCAGTCTCCAGGGCTTTCAGAAACTGGATCACGATCGCCTCAATGTTTTTTTCGAGCTTATGATTATCCCTCGCCGCTTCCAGCCGGTTCGTGATCTCCGGGTAGTAGTTCAGCCGGTAATCATGGAAATAGAGTCCCAGAAACAAGCCGATCAATGCTCGCTGCCAGACCTGGTTCTCCCCTTCCTCAAAAAAATCAAATAAAAGATTGACCTTTTGAATATCGAAATGGCGTACCAGGGAAAGGGTCAGTGAACTGGCAAGGACAGACTTGTCATGCCAGGGGATGAGTTTCGACTTACAGATCTTTCCCACCATGCTGATCTCGGCCTCTCTGAACTTATCAGTCAGCCAGATCATCCTGAAGATGCTTATCAGGCTTTTCTGATAATCAACCAGTTGGTCATCTTCGCTTTTATCTTCCTTGCTTTGCTCTTCTTCCGAAAGTATGTATTCAATTTCTTTCCTGAAGGCAAGGTTTTCGGCCAGATCCGAGGATGCACTGGACAAACGGTTCTGTTCCACTTCCTGCTTCATCTGATAATAAGAAATCAGCCTTTCTTTCATCAGGATGTCCTCACGAATTTCATCATTAAGCTCCAGGACAGACTTCATCAACCTGTTAAATACCTGTTCCTTTTCGGGATCATCCCCCAGCTCAAAGGAATAGGTAAGCATGTTCCTGTAAGTATCCCTGTGTTTCTCCATCTGTATACCCAGATCCCGTTTCGTACACAATACCGCCATGCTGCCCATGGCATCCATGGCCTCATTGATCCGCTGGTCCTCAACGAACTGTATAACCTGCTGGTATTTATCTGTTAGTTCAGCAAATGTCATTTTTTCTTAAATTATTGCACTTCCGGGAGAAGCATCCTCAAAAACTGACCCAATATCCTAAAGCACAATTTACAGACATTTTGTCACTTGACATAAAAAAGCCGGCTGGTGTTTTATTTCCGGCCGGCCATATTGAAAGGTATTAATATCCCATGTTTACTGGAGCAGCAGATTGTCTATCTGATCGCGAAACATCTGCTTGGTCTCTTCTGGCGTTTGGGCTATGCCTGAGGCCATGGTGGGTTTACCTTCCATGGGACAGTAAAGGAAAGCCGGTATGCTCTGTATGCCGAAAACCTGGGCCAGTTCCTGTTCTTTCTGTGTATCGATCTTATAAACGTTGATCTTGCCCGAGTATTCCTTTGCAAGTTCTTCCAGTATGGGAGAAGAAGTCCGGCAGGGGGCACACCAGTCTGCATAAAAATCTATCAGGCAGGGCTTCTCACCCAGGTACTTCCATTCCTGCGGGTTCTCTTCATAATTCATGACCTTGGCGAGGAAATCTGCCTTGGTAAGCATGACGGTTCCATGTGCATCATTCTTAACTTCCTTTTTATCGGCTACTGCTATTATCTCAGCTGATCCTTCATCTGATCCAATAACTGTTTGTCCACATGAACCCATCCCGATCAGGACAGGTACTGCCATTAATAATAATATTCCTTTTTTAATCATTTTCTGTTGTTTTATCTTGAGTTGTATTGTTTTTCTTCCAGGCCGGAGCAGCAATCAGGCCGACCAGGCCTCCCATCAATGTACTGCTGGTCCAATTGGCTGTAAGGGGACAGGTCCCTGTACTGCACCCGATAAATCTCCAGTATGCGAAACCCACTCCCGCCCCGACTACGGCGAACAATGCAGTTTTCCAGTACCGGTTGATAAGATTGCTCATGTTATGCGATTTTGAATTACAAAGGTACTATCAAATAATGTTTCAGGCACTAAATAGGTGCATATTAACAGATATTTGACAGTTTGACAGAAATTTAAATTCGCGGATTCAGGTACTTCTGGGAGAAATTGGGTATTTTTATACACTTCCCTAAAATCTTTTTGCCATGAGAAAATCACGTATACCACTCTATTACATGCTATTTACGATTATCCTGTTTATGCTTCTCTCCTGTTCCCGGCAATTACCGGAAAAACCAAACATTGTCCTCTACCTCGCGGATGATCTTTCCTGGTGGGACCTGGGATGCAACGGGAATGAGGTGGTTCAAACACCAAATGTGGATCTTCTGGCTGCTGAGGGTATGAGTATGACCCATATGTTTACAGCTTCGACCATGTGCTCGCCATCACGTTCAGCCCTGTATACAGGATTATTTCCACACCGGAATGGCTGCCATATGAATCATGGCAGGGTCAGGGAAGGCATACAGAGCCTGCCTCACTACCTGAAACCACTGGGATACCATGTGGCACTGGCCGGTAAAAGACATATCAAGCCGCCTGAAGCATTTCCATTCGATTATATCAAACATCATCCTGACAGTGTCTCTGCATATATAGAGGGATTGAACGGGGAACCTTTCTGCCTGGTCTTTGCCAGCCATGATCCTCATGCGCCCCATATGGAAGGTCGTATTACCGCAGATGATGTATCGGTGCCTCCTCACTGGCTGGATACCTGGGAAACGCGGGACCTGCTGGCCCGGTACATGAATGATATAGAGGCAATGGACAGTGAATTCGGTAAGCTGATTGAGGTGCTGAAGGACCATGAGTTATACCAGGATGCTGTAGTCATATTTACCAGCGACCATGGATTTGAACATTTCTCAAAATGGACCTGCTATGATGCGGGACTCCGGGTACCCTGCATGATCAGGTGGAAAGGGGTACTGGAGCAAGGTTCT
>DAOUVF010000454.1 GCA_030667765.1 Bacteroides sp. | reverse complement strand
CTGTTCTCGGTGAATTCACTGTCCCTGCCATAGACATGATAAAAAACAAATAGCCGGTTCTCAGGAGTGACCTGGAAACGTCCCCGGCCGGGGAGCAATTCATCCGGTTCTTCACTCAGCATAATGGACTGGCGGTAAATGACCTTTCCTTCCTGCAGAATGGCATGGTTCAATGCATGGCTTTGCTTCTCCAGCGGAAAGAAATTTTCATGTAATCTTTCATCCAGGGCTCTTTCTTTCCACAGAATGTGTACTGACCCGTCCGGTGCCCTCCATAGATCACAGGGGAATATATGTCCCCCTGTGTGCTCCCGGCTGGCAACTTCTACCCATTCTTCAAATTGCCCTGAAGAAATATCTCTGGACCAGGTATAAAACAAGCGCCTGAATTCATAATCCCATTCCCTGCCGGTCAGTTTGAATTTATAATCCCTCCATGCTTTTTTAGGCTCAACAATATCGCTAACACCCAGGAAATGGATCTCCCGGTCCACAAGTTGGACGGCCGGGTAACAAATACGCACCGGCTGGGGTTCTTCATAATCAGCTCCCCATGGCCAGACTAGCTGGCCCTGGCTGTTCAGGTTCCCTTTTCGGTCAAAAAATACCCACTCAGCCATGGAATAACCGATATTTTGGAACAGGATGAACTCATTTGCCCTGCCGTCCGCAACAAAAGTCCTGTACGAATGCTCAGTAAAGTCAGGCTTCCCGTTCCAGGAGGGAACAAGGGTCTCATAGCCGGATCGCAAATTTTCTGCTCCAAATTGCAGGATCCGTGGCTCAGCCGGTCCGTTCCGGACACCGGGCTCGGTTAATGCCGGGTTAACGGATAGTATTACTTTACCTGCATCATTCAATAAACCAAGGGGTGAAGGTTCCCTTGTACGGTCTTTCTCATCCTTCATCAGCAATTCCCAACCCTCAGCCTTCCTTTCAAATAACATCCAGCGTGTATTGTTCAATGGCAGTTCATTTTCAAGCGTCTCCATCCCGGATGCTAGCAATTTGTCGCCAAACCTCACAATACAGGTATTGCCGTGGCACCACATGGGTCCTGATCCATTGTCCGGCGGTTCATATTTGTAAACAAGCTCTTCAGCCTCCACAATGACAGTGAAAGCTGGCTCATTATTACCCGAACAGGACAGCAGCAGCCATCCAAAGCACAATGGTATTAGTAAGCGGGCTGGATAAAATTTCATATGGATACTTGAATAAGTTGACTTTATTTATCTGTAAATGAAGCCTTTGATGTCTTTTTTCTTTCCTGAGATAACGAAGGCATAATACTAAAATGACACCTATATTTTGTGCTTGTGCAAAATTCAGTGTCATTTTAGTATTATGCCGGAGCTATCACCATTCCAGGCTATCCTGCAAGCGTATATCATTGAGGTCTTCCTTGCTGAGTCCATGCCACCTGCATCCCTTCTTGGCACAAATATGGAAATCGACCAGGCGCTTGCTTGCAGATACAACGAGTTTGGCAATTTCACTGCCACATTCATCACACTTCCCCCCCTCTACCAGCAAGGGTTTATGGCAATGCCAGCAATACAGGTCGCCAATGAATTCATCCTCGGGTATACGAATCGTCGTTTTGGAGGTAAAAACATTCAGGTAGGGACTGAGCAGGAGATGACCACGCTCCTCCCCACGGTGTATATGCAGCTTGATTGATCCCTTTTCAATCAGGGATTTTTTACAATGCGGGCAGTAGGTCTGCAGAAAAGTACCGGTTTTCATGATCTCTACATCTTCCTCCTCCTCATTCAGGGGCTTCTTTTCTGCCAGGGCTGTATTCATATCTTCCACAAAAGGCCTTCCCTGGTGTCCCTCATCAATATAAAATTGCTTTAAGGCGAATGAGAAATCTACGAATTTTACAAAATGGTTCTCACAGCCAATGCGAGAACAAATGCTGACCGAGCCTCCAAGTTCCAGATCCAGGGAGATCATGTCTGATTTACAGATATCACAATCAGCTGAGCTCTTGATCTGTGAACTGCATTGGGGACAGTAAAGCTTGATCTCGGCACCCTCGGGGCATTCAGTGGTGCAGAGATAGTTATAACTTTCGTAAACGGAGCTCATATGGATGATCCCCTCATTATCACCGGCAGCAAATTTCATTTTGATACTCGGACAATTATCCACCAGGCGTGATTCGTCCATTAAAGATTGTCCGCAAACCGGACATTTGACCCTTAATGAAATCAGGTTGAGATTTGTTTCCATGGCAAGATTGATTTTAGCAAGTTTTTATCAGTAAGTTATGAAATTTACCCTGCAAACTCAAGAATTTCACCAATCGTCTTAAATTCTTTAATCAGGGAAATGATATTGCGGACCTTCTGCTTAATATACCTGTCCATGGCAGCAGCAGCCCTCCGGCCGTCGCCCATGGCAAGGATGACCGTGGCACCTCCCCGGACGATGTCCCCGCCGGCGAAAATATCCGGGATGGAGGATTGCATGGACTCCTTATTCACATTGATGGTTCCCCAGGAAGATACATCCAGCTCCTGTATGCTCTGGGGGATCAGGGGATTGGGAGAAACACCAACACTCACCACAACGGTATCCACATCAATGAGGTATTCAGATCCCTCTATGGGAACAGGCCGGCGGCGTCCCGAATCATCGGGTTCCCCGAGTTTCATTTTTTGAACCTTCATCTGCCTCACCCTTCCATTGTCATCCGGATAATATTCAAGCGGATTGTTCAGGTTCAAAAATTCAATGCCTTCCTCCTGGGCATGTTTGATCTCTTCATCCCGTGCGGGCATCTCTTCAATGGAACGCCGGTAAATGAT
>DAOUVF010000192.1 GCA_030667765.1 Bacteroides sp. | reverse complement strand
TTCTGGACAGGGAATATCGCGGCCAGGATTTTATTGGTTATTTATACTGTGCTTACAGGTTCCATCCTGGGTGGTGTATTGGCCGTATTGTTGATCAGGAAATGGAATGCCATTGCACTCGGCAAAAAGGTTTTAAACCTGGTCATTGTGGTATTTGGTACAGGGGCACTGGCATTCGGATTTACATGGTTATTCATGGAAGGATTTAAATCAGATCCGCCTGACAACGCGGCTCTCATGTCTGAATACAGGCCGGCGCATATTACCCTTCAGGACCCTTCAGTGGCAGGAGAATACACCGTATTGGAACTTACTTACGGAAGTGGCAATGACAAGCACCGGTCAGCATTTGGTGAGAATGTGACCATCAGGACTGATTCTGTTGATGGGAGCCGTTATGTCTCAAACTGGGAGAAATTGCATGGATGGGTACGCAGCAGGTACTGGGGGTTTGATGATAAAGCCCTGCCCCTGAATGCAAGGGTATGGTACCCTGGAGGTAAAGGGCACTTCCCGCTTGTCCTGATTGTCCACGGCAACCATGGTGATCGTGAATTTTCTGATCCGGGTTATGAATACCTGGGAAGGCTTATGGCCAGCAGGGGATTTATATTTGCATCTGTAGATGAAAATTTCCTGAATGGGGCCTGGTATGATAAGTTTGATCACCTGAAAACGGAAAATGACTGCCGGGCATGGCTCCTGTTAAAGCACCTGGAATTGTGGAGAGCATGGAACAAGGATCCTAAAAATCCCTTCTACGGGAAGGTGGACATGGAAAATATAGGACTGATAGGGCATTCAAGGGGAGGGGAAGCAGTGGCCATTGCTGCCTGTTTTAACAGGCTTCCCCATAATCCGGACGATGCCACCCTGGCCTTTGATTTTAATTTCAAACTGCGGGCAGTAATCGCTATTGCCCCGGTGGATGGACAGTACAGACCGTCCGGAACAGGAACCACACTTGAAGATATCAGTTATTTTGTCATCCAGGGATCCAATGATATGGATCTCCGGACCTATGAGGGGACCAGACAATTCCAGCGAACAGAGTTTAAGGACACGGCCCATCATGTGAAGGCAGGATTGTATGTCTTTGGAGCCAACCACGGACAGTTCAATACCATATGGGGAAGGAATGACAACTCATTTCCATTTATGGCATTATTTAATAAAAGACAGATCATGCCCGGGGAGGACCAGGAAAAAATTGGGAAGGTTTTTATCTCCGCTTTCCTGGAAGCCACCCTTAATGGAAAGGCTGGGTATTTTGATCTGTTCAGGGATTACCGTTCAGGCATTGACTGGATTCCCGAAACGGTTTATCTGAATCAGTATGAAGACCCTGCATGTGAATTTATCTGCACTTTCGATGAGGATTTAAATGTAATAAGCACAACCCTTGAAGGAGGGGAGATCCAATCTGAAAACCTTACGGTTTGGAAAGAGAAGGTTGTCCCGCTGAAATGGGGAACACAGGCCACACGTGCAGTTTATGCCGGCTGGAACCTGGAAGAAACCGATTCATTGACCGGGGTCCTGAGTATCAGGCAGCAGGGATCAAAGCAGATCAACACGGACGAAAATTCATATTTATATTTTATCATGGCAGATGCCAGGGAGAATTCTAATCCACATCCCGAAGAGGAGGAAAAAGAACCCGGGGCAGAAAACAATAATAAGCAAGCTGAGGAATCCAGCAGCAAGGAAAAGTCGGTCGCGGAAAAGAAGGAACCCATTGATCTGACTATTGTCCTGGTTGACTCTGCAGGCCAGGCTGCAGCTTTGCCATTGAGTGCCTATTCCTATTTATCAAGGCAGCTGGAGCCAAAGCTAATGAAAGCTGATTTCATGACCGATGTTGCAAAATCAGACCTGGTTTTCCAGGTTTTCTTTTATCCACTTTCAACATTCAGGGAACAAAATAGCAGGCTGGATATCGGACGTATTCAGGAGATCCGGTTCGTATTTGACAGGACGGAGGAAGGGGTTGTTGTAATAGATAATATCGGGTTCTGGAAAGATCAGTTGAATGCAGCATTATGACTTGACGGTCGTCTTTAGTATTCAGGCTGTAACCAAAGTTAAAGATAAACGTCATATTCTATATTATTTCGCACTTCAAACCTTGACATCATGAAACGGAAGATCCTTATTAAAACCATTTCAACCTTATTCTTGCTCTTACTTGCTGTACCCATGATATTTTCCCAGGTAAGGGGGAACGGGAATGTTGAAAAACAGGAAAGAAGCGTCGGTGATTTTACCGGGGTCGTGGTTAAAAGTGGGATAGACCTGATTATAAAGCAGGGAGATCAGACCAAACTGGTCATAGAGACCGATGAAAATCTCCAGGAATATATTATTACTGAGGTAGAATCAGGAGTCCTGAATATCTATGTTCAGAAAAATGCCTGGATAAACAAGAGTTCGGCCATGGATGCCCATGTTACGGTGAATCAATTAAACAAACTTAAGGTTTCAGGAGGCGGTGACGTCCAGAGCCTGGGTTTGATCAGCACTGATGATATCGGCATAGCAATATCAGGTGGAGGAGATCTCCAGTTCGACCTGAAGGCCCAACGGGCAAAATGTGATGTGAGTGGCGGAGGCGATGTGAGTTTGGATGCAGACATCAGGGAATTTAAAGCAGCACTCAGTGGCGGAGGAGACCTGCTTTTTGATGGTGATCTTGGATTGCTTAACCTGAGCATGTCAGGTGGAGGCGATGCCAAAATTCATGGTGGTAATGGAGCCGATGGTGTGATTATAAGCATGTCTGGCGGTGGCGATCTGATTCTGGAGATCGCCTGTGAAAAGATAAAGGTCTCGTCTGTCGGAGGCGGAGATGTATCAGCCAGTGCCGGATCTGATGTATCACAGGCAGGATTCTCCCTTTCCGGAGGAGGTGACCTTTCCCTGGAAATAGATGCCGGAGATTTGGCTGTCAGCATGGGAGGCGGCGGAGATGCGAGATTGCGGGGAACAGCTGGTAAAATGGCATGTGAAATAAAAAGCGGTGGTGATCTGGATGCTCCGGATTTCAGGGTAAAGGCTGCAAAGATTGACCTATCTGGCGGAAGTGATGCCAGAATCCATGTTGATGATGAGCTCCTGTTAAACGCCAGTGGCGGTGCACAAGTAACTATCACCGGTGATCCGCATATTGATGCGAACCTGACCGGAGGATCTAAACTACACAGGAAATAATCTATACTATAAAAGGAATAACAGCTTTCCTTTCAGCAGGGTAATCTGGGAATTTCTCCCAGTACCACCTGTGATGGTCAAGTGCCCTTGGCACCAGATTGACAATGGTCCAGACAGCAAAGGCAAGGGCTGCCGGACTCCAGGTCATAATGGCGAAACCTGTCCATTCCAGGATCTCACCGAAGAAATTAGGACAGGATATATAGTTAAACAGACCGCCAGTCGGTATGGAATATCCGTTCTTTTCAGAGTGCCTGAGGGCTAAAAGCACATTGTCAGATTTAAGATTAATGGCCATTCCCAAAAGGAAGAGAATACCACCGGAAATAAATCTGATATCATATAGCCACTCAATTCCGTATCCCACTGAAACAGTCCCAAAATAATATCCGTTGATAAAACCATTGATCAGATTGAAAAAAATGGCAAATATTGCAATGATCAAAGGCATAAACTTTTTCGAGGTATGGGTCCGCAGGGGGAAAATAATAGCCCGGTTAGAATAATGAATGGTATACAGCAGGAAAAAGATGAGGGTTACCAGATTCACCGGGTTCGGTCCCACCAGGAAAAACACAATGAACATGACCAGGGTGGGGAGTTCCATGATCATCCAACCCAGGCGGTTCGGTATCATTGGTCCCCAGTCCTTTCTTGAATGCCGCCCGTATGGTACAGTAATGCTCAGAAGAACAGGGAAGAGAACGATCCCAAATGCTATCCAGATCTTTATGAGCAGGGAATATTGTTCGGTATTCATCAGGGCTTATTAAGCTACAGGGGCTAAATATAATTATTCTCTTTGAACCACTCTATCGTATCCCTGAGTGTATCCTTAAAAGGACGTGATTCGTAGCCTAGCTCATTCCGGGCTTTTTTGCTTGATATATCGGTGTGGGCAGTTTTCAATATCTCAACAGATTCCTTTGTATACAATGGTTTGTTACCGCTGACCCTGGCCCAGGCCTTTAAAAATGGAACCCCGACCTCCGCAAGCCAGAATGGAATTACAGGTAATTTCTTATCCTTTCCCTGGTGAAGGATAATCTGTTCATACAGTTCCTTGAGTGTTTGAAAATGACCGGATAAAAGGTAAGATTGACCGGTCCTGCCATTTTCCATAGCACTGATGGTCCCTGCAACCACATCCCGGACATCCACCCAGTCATAACCGCCCTGGATCAGGGCCGGGATCTTCCCTTTGTAGAGCTGGATGATGGCCTGACCAATGAGTGAGGGTTTAAAATCATTGGGCCCCATTACAGAGGTAGGATTAATGATCACTGCATCCAATCCGGATTCCACAGCATGTAGTACCAGCTCTTCTGCCAGGGCCTTGGATTGGTTGTAAATAATATGGTCTGATACGGCGAGTGGGCGCTCCTCATCCAGGGTATGGTCAAGTGGCTGGTGCACGAGTGCATGAATGGAACTGAAATGCAGGAGACGCTTAACCTTGCAACTTTTAACGACATCAATTACGTTTTTAGTCCCGACAACATTGGTGTTGAGGACATGCTGATCTCCATTGATTGATATGGAGGCAGCCAGGTGGATCAGCACTTCTGCACCCCTGGCCAGTTCACTGAGAGAAGCTATATTGAGTATATTTCCTTTTACGAACTCGAGATCAAGTCCCTCAAGGCTGGCTGTATACTGATTGGTAAGTACTCTGAGATCGTGATTGTTATCCAGTAATTTGCGGCAGAGATTTGCGCCAATGTGACCACTGGCTCCGGTTAGGGCTATTTTCATTAATTGTAATTTGGGTCCTGTAAAATTAAAAAAAACTGATAAAGGATCAGGGTAAGATTGACCACAGGTGTATTATTAGTACAAATCCAGTGCTTTTTCACCAGGTGTGCGCTGGGAATTACTAGGGGTAAAAAAAATAAATAAAACATATGACCGTGATGTTATCTCTGTCACAGCTACGGAAGGTACATTCGATGCCCTCATATTTAAGGTCAAATACAGTCCGGTTACCATTTATGATATGAAAGTCCATTATGGGAACGGTACGGTAGAAGACATAAAAATCAGGTACCATGTACAGGCCGGTGGAGCATCAAGGATCATTGACCTGCGTGGCAGGGACAGGATTATCAAAAAAGTGGTTTTTCGTTACGAAACGAAAACATTCTCGGGAAGGAGAGCTGAGATCAGGCTTTTTGGCATTCATATTTAGGTTTAGGTTAGATGGTTAGGGTATCCGCGGGCCATTGGTCCGTGGATATTTCTTTTACACCAGATCTATTTCCACCAGGTCTATTGCACTAAGATTTGCCACTCCGATCCCTAGTTGTTCTGATAGCTTGATATGTCGGGCCCGGCTATCGATAATGCTTTTATTTGACTGCAGTCTTTTTTCATTGATAATCTTCAGGCAGACACGGTCCACCGCTACCGGATCTGTGCCCAGGATTATCCCTCCATAGGGCCATGCATTTGCCGGTTTCCAGCTGACTCCCCCCTTGTAAATAGCCTGGAGGGCATTGCAGATAACCAGTCTTTCTTTTTCGCGGATCAAAGGAATTGTATTTATCTCAGGAATACCCGGATCAGTGCAGGCACCGAAATGAAAACTTGAAGGGTTGTCTATGGTCCCGTAATGATTCTTGAGGGCCACTGTAATACCTGCAAGTGTATGTGGTTTAATTACCGGAACATTGATCATGGCTGTACAGATTTCACTCAGGATCCTGCTGATCCTGGTTGATTTTTTCCCGGCAGGATACTGTTCGGGATGGAATCCAATCCCATCAGTCCCACGATGGTGTTTATAAGTACCGAAAATCCTCAACCTGCCCGGATCATTGCTCGGAGTATAGCCAAGGTTTACCAGTTCCGTATCACTGCGGTCCCATATCACAAACTGCTTTTCCTCAATTCCGGCTTTAGCACAGCTTGAAATTATGGCATTGGTCAGTGCCGGGTAGTGGGTTGCAAGGGGCGTATTTGTAAGTCCCCTGAAACTAATAGCGTTGATTTTCATACCGATAACATCCCCGGGCCCGAAAAAAGGAAACCAGGCATCGCTTAAATTA
>DAOUVF010000468.1 GCA_030667765.1 Bacteroides sp. | reverse complement strand
GAAAAGGACTACCCTGTCTTCATAAACTACTCTGTTGTGCCTCTCCACTCAGTTGAGCAAAATACTGAGAAAGTATCCCCATTGTTTGTTGCTTATCACTTGTTGAGAACCTGGAATCCTGATCCAGCCCTCAATGCAGAGAAATCAAAGGTAGATTTTGGGGGATGTCCAGGATGGCCTTTTCTGTAGCAGGATATTATAAAAAGCGCCTGACCTGTTTCGCGAAGCGGAATATGTAGCGCTGTTATAATATCCTGTTACAGCATTAACCTACCAGCTTATTTCTTCGGGAACCTGATCTTGTATTTGACGTCTGTGTTTCCCTTGGATATGGCTTTTAGACTGGCATTCAGCAGGCGTTTGCGGATAGGTGAAATGCGGTCAGTGAAGAGGATGCCGTTCACATGATCCATTTCATGCTGGAGTATCCTCGCCTTCATTCCAGAGAATTCTTCATCATGGAAATCGAAGTTTTCATCCAGGTACTCCAGGCGAAGGATTGGTTTACGTTTCACATCTTCCCGGATATTGGGGATGCTGAGGCATCCCTCATTGAATTCCCACTCCTCCCCTTCTTCTTCAATGATATGTGGATTGATCATTATCTTTTTAAAGTCATGTAACTCAGACCTTTCCTCATCGTCTTCTTCCACCTGGGTGCCATCGATAACGATCAGCCGGATGGATTTACCGACCTGGGGAGCCGCCAGGCCGATACCGTCAGCCTGGTACATGGTCTCGTACATATCGGCAATCAGGGCTTCAAGGCCTTCGTAGTCCTCATCAATGTCCTGGCCTTCTTTGCGGAGGACCGGCATACCATAAACATATATGGGATAAATCATCTCTTCTAATTCATTTAATCAGATCTTTCCTGTTCTTTTCCGAATCCAGGAAAGACTGCAGGATCAAAGCTGCACTTATCTGGTCCACCAGGGATTTGTCCCGCCGGGCCATCTTGGGTACCCCGGCCTCGATCAGTGACCGTTCGGCCATCCTGGAGGTGAAGCGTTCGTCATACCTGACTACGGGGATATCCGGGAATTCCTTCCGGAACCATTTCAGAAACGGGTCAATGTAGCGGACGGCTTCCGACGGCTTATTTCTCATCGTCTTAGGATAACCAACCACCAGCGCATCAGGTTCCAGTCCCCCGATAATCTTCCTGAGATGTTCCCTGATATCATGCGCCGCAACTGTTTCCACACCGCGGGCGATAATCTGGAGGGGGTCCGTCATCGCGATTCCCACTCGCTTTTTCCCGTAATCAAGGCAAAGCAGCCTTCCCAAAATAAATAATTTAAACTCTTTCTAAATTGCAAAAATAATAAAAATAAACCGCAAAGAATCGGGATCCCTGCGGTTTAAATATATTAATCAAACAGACGCTGTCTATTCCTTGGCGGCGTATTCCAATGCAGCCATCCGCTTGTAACTCTCGTATCTCCACCTGGCATTTTCCTCAGCAGCTTTGAAAAGCTCAGCTGCCTCTTCCGGGAAGGCTTTTTTCAGGGAGGTATACCTGACCTCCGAGCTCAGGAATCCCTGGAACAATGACCAGTCCGGTTCCTTTGAATCAAGCAGGAATGGATTCTTTCCTTCCTTCTCAAGCAAAGGATTGTAACGGTATAACTGCCAGTAACCCGAATCTACCGCATGTTTCATCTGCTCCTGGGCCTTGTTCATGCCTGCCCTGAGTCCATGGTTGATACAGGTGCAATAAGCGATCACAATTGATGGACCGGGATAGGCTTCGGCTTCCTTCACGGCCCTGAACAACTGTGACTGGCTGGCACCCATGGCTACCTGGGCAACATAGACGTATCCATAGGTGAGGGCCATCATACCGAGGTCTTTCTTCCTTACTTTTTTACCGGAAGCTGCAAATTTGGCAACCGCCCCGGTCGGTGTTGCCTTAGATGATTGTCCACCGGTATTGGAATATACTTCCGTATCGAGTACCAGCGCATTCACATCTTTTCCTGCAGCAAACACATGGTCGAGTCCGCCGTAACCAATATCATATGCCCATCCGTCACCTCCTATTACCCATATAGATTTCTTGATCAGATATTGCTCCAGCGCCATGATCTCCTTGGCGACCGGGTCTTTCTCCTTCTTGAGGGCTTCAACGACCCTGGCAGATGCTGCCCTGGACCCTTCCGCGTCATTCATATTTTCCAGCCATTCTGTAAAGGCTTCCTTCGTCGAAGCTCCTACCCCATCCTGAAGGGCAGTTTTCATCCATAAGGCAATGCGGTCCCGGAGCTTGCCAACACCCAGTGCCATACCGAATCCATATTCGGCATTGTCTTCAAACAGTGAGTTTGCCCAGGCGGGACCCTTGCCTTCAGCGTTCACCGTGTAAGGTGTCGACGGGGCGGATCCTCCGTAAATGGATGAACAACCGGTGGCATTGCCAATCATCATACGGTCACCAAACAATTGTGTGATCAGTTTCACATAGGGTGTCTCGCCACATCCTGCACAGGCTCCTGAGTACTGAAACAGTGTTTGTGAGAAGTGGCTGTTCTTGACGCTCTTGTTTTTTTCAACCACGGTATCCTTGTAAGTCACATTCTTGCTCAGGTAATCCCAGTTATTTATCTCCGCGGTTTGTGTTCCGAGTGGCTTCATGATCAATGCCTTCTCTTTGG
>DAOUVF010000116.1 GCA_030667765.1 Bacteroides sp. | reverse complement strand
GATTGAGAACTCAGCATATAATATATTTTACCGTCACTGGCAGGGGAAATGGCATTGTAGGTGTCATGAGCCAGATCAAACCCTGAATAATAGTATTTTGCAATTAATGGATGTGGAGCCTTTGTATCCGGATATGTTATCAATCTCGACTCAGGCATTTTGATATCTACCTCTTCAGCCAGTCTCATTACTTCCTGAATAATATCAGACTCAATACTGGCTTTCCAGGTACCCGGTAATCCGTATACAATTTGCGATACTGCTCCTTCATAGCCCCCTTCGCGGAGTACCCGAACCGATGGAATATATGCCATGCCATCATTAGAATAGCCCATTACAAAAATATCTTCACCAAATATTCGCTTCAGCCTGATTGTATAATCGACCAATACCTCTCCTCCCAGGCTTACCAATGCCTGGTTGCCCAGATTCCATATTTGGACCGGATAGGGATATGAAGTTCTAAATGGTTCGCCTCTCTCCATTTTTTCAAGCATCCGGACAGCCCATTGTTTTTGATAACCTGATGCTTCTTTGGCCATTTGCGATAATTCTTCCATGCTTGGCGGAGCAGTAAATTCCAGTTCAATTTCTGAATATGCAGTTGACAGATTTGAAGGAAGTTCTTGCATGTCCTCATTCAATACTCTCCGGACTGCAGCTGCAAGTTCTTCTCCGTATTGCTGAGACAATGCTACCGACCGGCGGGGCAATGGATTCATATCTGCCCCGGCACCCTGGAAAAATAATGCCACTGTACCCGGGTATGATTCTTCCAGATCAATTTGCGCAAATCCCGGGTAATCCCCGGACCATTTATACTTATCCAGGACCGTTGGGTGGCAGGCATATCCGAAGGCAATAGCCATTAATTCCCCTGCTTCATCCATTACTTTGATCACCGGTACTGCATAATCGTTCGGACCATTTAACTCTGTTTGCCGGCTAAGAGTACCAGCCGGGTTATTCCTTCTGTTTACCTGGAACCGTACTACACCATTTTCTGCATAAAGCTGTACCGGCTGCATGGAATTTAAAGCTTCTCTCACCAGTTTCACAATCTGATCTGTTAATTTGCCGGTATATTGCTCAATTTTTTCAATTTGATTTGCATCCAAGGGATAAATATCATACAGTGCCCCTTTCAAAACAGGTCCTGAATGCGTATGAGAACTGCTTAGAATGATTTGTGCCCTGGATAAATTAAACTGATCTTCCAGGCGATCCCGTATCTGATCCGAAATATCTTTTGGAAATCCAAGTAAATCGGTTGTTATGAGAACTGCCTGTTCTCCATCTGCATCTTCCAGAACTAAAGCCTTGGCCCATAGATCATGCAGCATGCCATCCGATGGATGGTTTCGTGCGGCGTATCCTGCCAGCCACATCGATTGTTCCGGAGTTATCACCTTGCGGGCAACACCAGCTTTCCATCCCCCGGTGCTTCCCTCCGGATCGATTGATGTCTCAGCATAAAGGAAAGAAATGGTCAAAAAAGAAATTAATAAGTGTAAGAAAAACTGTTTTTTAAATTTTTGCATTATTAATTGATTTTGTCAGCGTTATTAAAGACTTTTTCAATAGCCATGGCAATATCATTCATATCGGATTTTGATCCAAGCAACATATTTTGACCAAACCAGACTGCTTCTTTGCATAACTGGTCATTTTGAGGACATTCATTGCGTTCAACATATCCGTCAAAATCCAGCATTTTCTTTGGATAGACTTTTTGAAAGTTTTTCGATTGAAATGCATCCTTAAGATAAGGCATGTTATTAAGTGGGGAATATCCCCCTGAGCAGGGTATACCTTCTGCTCTTAAGGCTTTAATAAATTTACTTCGGGACAGATCATGAAACCCTTCTTTTTTATACCGGAAAGGGAACAAATGAAATACCGCCCTGGTAGCATTTTCGGATAATTCATAGGGCAATATGCCTGGTATGTCCTTTATTTGCGCCCTCAGGTATTCAGCGTTCTTCTCACGTTGCTTTGTTTGTTCTTCCAGGCGCTTAAGTTGAGCCAGGCCGATAGCTGCCTGGTATTCTGTTGACCGGCATTTAGAGCCTAAAATAACATATTCTCCCGATACGGTTCCGACGACTTTGCCGTGAGGGCGTCCGAAATTGTGAAATGAAAAGCACCGATCCATAAATTCATCATTATCACTCACAATCGCCCCGCCTTCACCAATAGGTAAATGTTTCGAATTCTGGAAACTAAAACATCCGGCATCTCCAAAAGTGCCAACTTTTTTGTTGTTGATCTCTGCCAGCCATGCCTGGCAGGCATCTTCCAGAACGGCTAGATTATTATTCCGGGCAATGGTCATAATTTTTTCCATATCAGCCGGAAGTCCAAGGATATGTACCGGCAAAATAGTACTTGTTAGGGAAGTGATCTTTTCTTCAATTTTATCAGCATCGATTTGAAAAGTGGCAGGATTTGTATCGACGAATACAGGCATTGCACCAACCATCAGGATAGCATCAATGGTGGCAATAAATGTGTACGGAGGGACAATTACTTCGTCTCCGGCACCAACATTCAGCTGGCGAAGAGCAGTGATCAAGGCATATGTGCCATTGGTTGTTGCCAGACAACGCTTTGAACCAATGGTTTCTGCCCATTTCTCTTCAAATTCTGTAACTACTTTCCCACGTGACCAGATGCCACTCCGAAGAACTTCAATAACCCGTTTTTCATCTGTTTCAGGATCCCACATTGGCCAATCCGGCCAGCCTTTGGTCCGGACGGGTTGACCACCAAGGATAGCGGCAGTACCAGCATCTTTTGCGTAGCCAGCAAACAGGTTCGGTGTCACAGCAGTAGTTAGTCCCACACCCAGACCGGTGAGTGTGCTGTTTTTTAAAAATTTTCGCCTTGAATACTCTTTTTCCGACATGATTTTGAATTATTTTAAAATATTCAGATATCCTAACAGCAGAAAGAAAACAGAGGTGCTGGATCAGGAGAGCCACTTACTGAATCAGAGGGTATAGGGCTTCCTGTATTTTTTCGTCCTTAACTTGTTGGCTTCACCATCTCCCTTGAATTTTTCCTTTACAGGATCCCATTCGAGGGTCCGCTGTAGCTGATAGGCAATGTTGGCAAGATTGCAAACCGATGCCGACCTGTGGCCGGTCTCCACTCCTGTTACCGGTACGGATCTTTTCTTAATGGCATCTACCCAGTCCTGGTAATGATTGTCACTGTAATATAAGTGGGTATCTCCTGATTTTATCTCAGTAACGGCAATATGCTCGGGTTTGGAATCGAGAAAACTCCGGCTGACATCAAGGACACCTTCCGATCCGATAAACCGCACTGCCCATCCCCTGTCAAAATCATCATGGATCATTTCCACACCGTTAGCGTAGATCATTTTCAATCCACGAACGGCTTTTGGATCTTCCGGGGGAATGAATTTGACAGGGCCAGATTCATCCATTCCCAGTCCCCATTGTGCAATATCAAACATATGTGCGCCCCAGTCTGAAAGGATGCCACCACCAAACTCCCTGTACCGGCGCCACATCGGCCAGGGTTCTGCTCCATATACAGGAGCAAGGTCTTCGTGAAAAGTATGCATTGGCGCCGGTCCGATCCAGCGGTCCCAATCCAGGCCCTCCGGTGTTGGTTGTTTAGGAAGGTCACATGCAACAGCAGGATCACCAACACTGACAATCACCTGTTTGATCTCGCCAACATAACCGTTGCGGACAAGTTCACAGGCATGCCTGAAATCCCTGTTCGAACGTTGCATGCTTCCTGTCTGCACTACCCTTCCGTATTTGCTGGCTGCCTCAACCATTTTCCTTCCCTCTTTAACGGTATGAGCCAATGGTTTTTCGCAGTAAAGATCTTTGCCTGCTTTCATGGCATCAATAGATGGGATGGCATGCCAGTGGTCGGGAGTAGCGACTATAACAGCGTCTATTTCATCCAGGTCAAGCAATTCATGGTAGTCTGAAAAGACCTTGCATTCACTATAATTCGATTTTCCTGTTTTCTCAGAATAGAATTCATCAACCGCTTGTTTGAATTTGGAAAGTTTTTCCTGATATATATCGCAGGCAGCCATTAGATGAATTTCCGGTAATTTTCCAAATTGTTTGAAATATCCGTTAACCAGTTTGCCTGTGCCTATGAATCCTACGTTCAGGACATCGCTGGGGGCAATATATCCTTTTCCTCCCAGTACATGCCTGGGGATGATAGTTATGGCTGCTGCGGCCATGGCAGATTGTTGCAGGAATTTTCTACGTGAATGGTCAGTCTTTTTCATAATGATTGATTTACCCGTTGAATATAGGGAAATTAAAAAACCCGGCCAAGCGACCGGGTTTAAAGGTTATGATAAAAGATATGGCTGGTTCCAGGACTATTTCTCTGCCCTCATGTCTATCAAGGTTCCAGCAGTTCTGACCAGCTTGATGAATTCTCCGCGATAACCCTCAGAATCATTACCTCTTCCACCCTGGGCAAGGCTGATAATCTGTTCAATGGATGCATCTTCTTTATATTTTGAATCCCTCAGGATCAGTCCGAATTCAGCAACCGCGGCAGAGAACCTGAATGATTCACTTGTTGATTTTTTACCCAGGAGCCTTCCCTGTACAGGCTCTTCGAACAGCGTGGATGTTTTCCCGTCAGGCTGCTTGTAACGCAGCTTTACGGTAAGCAGTTCAGACTTCAGGTCAGGCCTGGCAGTATGGCTGTTTTCCTGGTACTTCAACGGATCGATACTCCCCGTATTTTCTTCTGATCCGGCAGTGATCAATTCGTAGAGTGCGGTAACATTATGCCCGGCACCCATTTCCCCGGCGTCTTTTTTATCATCGTTGAAATCCTCATCATTCAACAGCCGGTTTTCATAACCGATCAGGCGGTAAGCTTTTACCCTGGCCGGATTGAATTCAAGCTGGAATTTCACATCTTTGGCAATGGTAAAGAGGGTTCCGCCAAATTCGGCTACCAGGACTTTCCTTGCTTCCTGGATATTGTCGATATAGGCATAGTTCCCGTTACCCTTATCGGCGATGAGCTCCATTTTGTCATCCTTATAATTGCCCATGCCAAATCCGAGTACGGTCATGAATACCCCGTTATCCCGTTTTTTCTCGACGAGCCTTTCCATTTCTGCATTGCTCGAAACACCAACATTAAAATCACCGTCGGTGGCAAGGATGATGCGGTTGTTCCCGCCTTCAATAAAGTTTTCCTCAGCTACTTTATATGCCAGCAAAAGTCCCTGACCTCCGGCGGTAGAACCTCC
Source organism: Bacteroides sp. (assembly GCA_030667765.1). GTDB lineage: Bacteria > Bacteroidota > Bacteroidia > Bacteroidales > SM23-62 > SM23-62. Next base: position 2,917 of record DAOUVF010000116.1, on the reverse strand, counting down.
GGCAGAAAGTTTATCAATGGCACCGAGGATATCTTCCTTACGGTTACCCCGGGTTGAAGGCAAAACGAGCCCGGCTGCACCAGCATAAACCACAATGGCAACACGGTCCTCGTCCCTCAGCTCATTCACCAGCATGTGGAAAGCATTTTTCAGCAAAGGAAGCTTATTGGGTGAATTCATCGATCCGGAGACGTCCAACAGGAATACCAGGTTGGATGCGGGCAATTCAGATTTATCAATGCTTTTACCTTTGAGTCCCACATGCAAAAGATGATGATCAGGATTCCAGGGACAGGCAGCCAGTTCTGTATATACTGAAAATGGGTGCTTGCCTTTGGGTTCCGGGTAATCATAGGTAAAATAGTTGATCAACTCCTCGATCCTGACGGCATCCATGGGGGGAAGCTGTCCCATATTAATAAACCTGCGAACATTTGCATAGGAAGCCTTATCTACATCGATTGAAAAGGTTGAAAGAGGCTGCTTCAGCACATCTTTATACCCGTTCTCATGGATAGTGGAATAGCCTTCGGTATTAAAATTAGGATTGTAAGCCGGAGGAATGCTGCTGTAAGTATATGATCCGGCAGCCATGTCGTAGCTTGCAACGGCCAAGGCCTGCTTTTCAGCTTTTATCCTGGGATAATCCGGTCTAAGGACTTCCTCCGGTTCCATGGCCTCGGGATATAGTTTTATATTAATTATTTTTTTCTCTTTTATCTTAACCTCTGTAGTTTCCATCCCTAAAAAAGAGAATACCAGGACCTTGTCGCCTGGTTGGAGAGATATGCGGTAATGTCCGCTGAGATCCGTTTGTGTTCCACGCTTTGTGTTTTTAACGAATACAGAAACACCCGCCAGCGAATTTCCATGATCATCCGTTACCCTGCCGGTAATGACCTGGGGTTCTACGGCTGCGATTAATAACGCAGATATGATCAGAATAGCGAAAGATGAAATAATTGTTCTCATGACTGATTGTTTTTGTTTAACTTCACTCATAGGATGCAGGCATAAACCGGATTCCATAAAATATTTTTATTTTTTTCAGTGAATAATGATCAAACACTGAAATCGTTTATATTATATTGTATAGTGACTGGCACCTGTTTAAAGAATTTCATTGTTAAAAATCACTCATCGCAATAGGGAAGATGTACCTGATGAGGTATTGCTGGACCGGTACCGTTCCTCAGGAGATCTCGAGATCCTGGGTGAATTATATAACCGTTATATGCACCTGGTATTCGGACTTTGCCTTAAATACCTTCAAAACAGGGAGGATGCCGGCGATGCAGTTATGCAGGTTTTTGAAAAACTGATCATAGAAGTACCAAAGCATGAGATTCAAAACTTCAAAAGTTGGTTATATGTACTGGCAAAGAATTATTGCCTGATGCAGATAAGATCGGATAAGTCACAGTCCAGGCACATGGACAAATGGATAAAGGAACAGGAAAATTATATGGAATTTCACCCTGATCTGCATCCTATTGATGAAGCAGGGACTGATGGCTATCCCGGATTGAAGGAATGCATAGAAGAACTAAAACAGGAACAGAAAATCTGCGTAGAGCTTTTTTATTATCAAAACAAAAGTTACCGGGAAATATCCAAAATCCTTGAAATGGAAGAAAAAAAGGTTAAAAGCTATTTGCAAAATGCCAAAAGAAATCTGAAAATTTGTCTTGAAGAAAGAAATGTCGGAGAAGAGTAAAAATAGGAAAAAAGAGCTTGAAGATTTTATCAGGTACTCGCAGGATCAGATGAGCGAAGAGGAAAGGAATGCCTTCGAGAGATCGCTCCAGCAGGATCCATTTGATGCCGAAGCCCTGGAAGGTCTTTCATCAATCACTCCGGAAGAAGCCAGGGCTGATCTGGCCGGATTCCGGGACAGGATTCAGAAGCGTACTGCCCGGCAGTCTCAGACCAAGCGGAATACTAGGACCATGTGGTACCGGATCGCTGCTGCAGTCGCCGTACTGCTTGTCGTCACATCTGTCCTGTTTACGCTATTCAATGACAGGATGGGACAACTGGACAGGAAAGTAGCCGAATCACCTGAGGCAGAAAAGGAGGCAGCAGCACCAGCATCTCCAGCAGAAAAAACCCAGGTAGAACCTTCTGATGAGATCGCACCAATTCAAAGTAAGGTGGAGGACGAGAGAGCAGATGCACCTGAAAGAAAGGAAACCATTAAGTTCAAATCGGTCGAAGGGGTAACAGAACCTGAAGTTGAATCCGAAATAATTACTAAGGAGATCATTGAAGAAAAATTAGCCCGCGAAGAGCTTGCTGATATACAGATTAAGGAAGCTGAAGAAACCAACGTAGCAGAACTGGCTGTGGAGGAAGATGTTCATGTTGATGAGGTTACAGCCCCGGCCCCGGCCATGGCCATGGACAGACAGGCCGCTGCTAAATCGAGAAAGAGGGAAACGGCGGAGCAATTGCAAATGGCTGGTGCTGCTGGCGGGCAACAGCGCACCTTATCGGGCATGGTTATTTCGGGGGAAGATGAGCAGCCCTTACCTGGGGTTGTCATAGCTGTAAAAGGGAGTAACACAGGTACGGTAACAGATTTGGAAGGCAAATTCCAGATTTCCATTGAACATGATTCACAGAACACCCTCATTGCCCAATTCATTGGTATGGAATCAAAAGAAATTTCCATCCAGGATCAGGATGAATTAATGATAATCCTTGAACCTGATGTAATAAGCCTTGAGGAGGTGGTCATTATTGGAACAGCCCCTACTAAGAGCGTTCAACTAACCGGGTCAACGGTGAAAGTTGCTGGTTATCCTGAGGAACAAAAAGACCAGGATTATCACAGTGCAACACCATTCGGAGGCAAAAAGGAGTTCAATGAATACGTTAAAAGTAATATGCGATTCCCGGAACAGGAGGATGTCCT
>DAOUVF010000213.1 GCA_030667765.1 Bacteroides sp. | reverse complement strand
CTTGATCAGCTCACTCCTGAAGCCAATGATGGTGAGATCTGCATCTACCGATTTTTTTGAAATAATGGCTTTTGGATTGGTCACAGATTCCACGGGGATTAATTCCACATTACCGGGTGAGATGGGCAGGCGGCCGGATTTTATGAGATCCAGCAGGTCCGCACGCTTCCGGTCCATGTCATCAGGTGGATGTGTGGCAAATATTTTAATCTGTCCCTTCTTCCATTCCGGGTGGCCAAGGATGATATACCCCAGCAGGATCATCAGGTTGGCATTTTCAAAGTCCATGATGGAGATCCATATATGTATATACCTTTTATAGCCAAATCCCTTATAACTGGTATTCAGGACACAGAGATCATAATTCGTTGATTCCAGTAAACGGTGGTTTTTCAGGACTTCGATCAATGTATCGGGATTGGTCCTGGAAAACTCGAACAGGATCATATTATTGCCTTTGCCGGATATCCCGCTGAGCTGTATGACCTGGGCAATAGCAGATGTGTAGGATGGACTGATGATGGTATCAAGGTATACCCTGTTCCTGCTGCCTGCCGCCAGGTTGATCAGTTTATTCAGGATCTCTTTTGATTGCTGGTTGGTCTCATTTGTCAGGTAGCCTTCGATGAAATGGATATAGGTTCCAAATCCATATTTGAATGACAACCAGCGAAGTACATCGAAGGCAGAGCGCCTGACAAAGGTGTCCTGCGAAATGCATATAGCAAACGGCCGCCAGTATTTATCAATATCTTCCTTATCAGCCCTCTGTGCGAAGATCTGCAACTGCCTGCTCAGCTGGAATATAACCCCCCTGAATAATTTCCCGAGACCTTTCTTTTCCCTGTCATAAGAGGTAACCATATAATAGATCATTGCCATAATAACCAGGGAGATCGTGGCATAGCCGCCATTCATTTTGAACATCAGCCAGATGGAAAAAACGGCGCCGATCATGGAAATATACCATTTCGAACGGAAGGTGGGCCGGTAGGACGGGTCTGCTGCAAAATGTTCAAGTAATGAAATGGTACAGATCGCTCCATAGGTGAGCATGAAGAACATGGCAATGGTTTTGGCCACGAAATTCAGTTCTCCAACGGCCACAAATACGAAAGCTATGATAACCGTCAGGAGGGTCCCGTTAAAGGGTTCATTGGAAACAGGTTTCCCCCGGGCAAACCATTTATTGACGAACTTGGTTGGAAATATATCATCCATACCTATGGCCTGTAATGTGCGTGGTGCGACTATGATAGATCCCAGCGCTGAAGACAGGGACGCAGCTGCCAGTCCCACAGGAATAATAGGTCCCCATACTGCGATTCGCTGCATGATCAGCTGGTCGGAGGCAAGTTCCTCCGGGGTCGCTGAAATGGTCAGTTTGTAGGCAACAAGTATATATATGACCATGCCTACCATTGTGGCCCACAAGGTCCCGTTGGGGATTGATCTTGTCGGATTTTTCAGGTCCCCCGAGAGTCCCAATCCAGCCAGCATCCCTGTAAAAGCCGGGAAGATAATGGTAAAGACATAGAAGAATGGATCGCCTCCCGAGACCCGGTTATTCATGACAAATTCTATCCCTGAATGGGTGGATTTTCCGGCCAGGAATAATATTATTGCCGTAAACAGCAGGGCCACTACCAGGTAAAGTGCCTTCATTCCCAGGTTTGCGCCCTTTGTAAGAATGATCAGGGCAAGGATGGCCATGGTTGGGATGGTGATAAAACGGGCGTCCGGTATATTGATATTATAATTCTGCGAAAGGAAATTAAACACGGGTTCAAAAGCCATCCCGAAGGCAATGATGTAAAAGGCGACGGATATGGCCTGGGAAAGGTAAAGGGCAATGCCAATGGAAGCGCCGATATTCAAACCGAATGAGCGTGATATGATATAATAGGCCCCGCCGCCGAGTACTTTCTGGTTGGTCGCAATTTCGGCCACGGCCATGGCGGTTGGGATGGTTACCAGGTGGCCGAGAACGATTATCCCGATGGCCCCGATAAATCCAATATGTCCAACGGCATAACCGAAACGAAGAAAAAGTATGGCACCCAGAATGGTTGAGATGGTGGTCATGAAGACCGGCATGGTGCCAAAATTGGCCTTGTGGTTTACCAGGGTTCTTGCCATCTGCCTGCTAATAACGCATTACTTCAACGCCTCCAAATACAACATCCAGTTTTATTTTCAAATGATTGGAATCCGGATGGAATGTCTCGCTTTGATAGGATGAGGTGCCGAATACAGCAGTGCTCCCGTCAGGTAGCTCAGCTCCTGAAAATACAGCATCTGCAATAATCTTAACCGGCATATCCCTGTCTATTTTTACTTTAGTTCCCCCGAAAACTGTCCCGATTTTAATATTTACATTCCCGCGACTTAAATCAACGTTTGTAAAATCGAAGTTTCCCTGGCCAAATACCACATTGTATTCCTTGTTGTTTTCAGGCTCATAGAACTCACGCTCCGAGAAGAACACATCATCCGGTCCCGATTCAAAGCGGAAGAACCCAAAACTGCCGAACAGGATCCGGAGCCCGATGTAGATAAAGAACATGGCGAACAGCACCTTGAAAACCGGAAAATCAACATTAAACACAAACCTTATGATGAGAGCAAGTCCGATCAGGATTAACAAAGCTCCCCAAAATACTCCAGCGCCCATTTTCATGATTTTTTAATTAAAACTGTTTGAATCTGATTCAAAAATATACTGCTTCTTACGACAAATCCAAACAGAATCGGTAAAAAGCTGTATTTTATCGGTAAAAGTCCACTGATCCGTCGCTATTCAGACCTGGCGCATGCCATTTTGAAACAAGGAACTATGATCTTCGTAGAAAAGGATAATGATTAATTTGCCGGCTATGAAAAAACTGTATTTCTTCGCAATAGTGCTTCTGGCTCCTGTTTTTCTGAATGCACAGATCTGTATTACCCAGTACGACGGTCCGGATTTCGACCTGAACGATGTAGAAAGCTACATCAATGTGCTGGAGATTGACAGCATGGATAACGTCTGGTTCGGCTTGAGAAAAACCAACGGGGAGGGACTCGGACTCGGTAAGTTCGGGAATAATGAGTGGATGGAGATCAACAATCCCAGTATCGTCGCTGATCCCAGGATCAATGACATTGCCTTTGATGCGTTTGACAGTGTCTGGGTGGCAACGGAGAACGGGATTTCGGTTTTTCATCGCCTGAGCTTTCAGGGAAGGGTAATGAATACTTCAAATTCCACCTTACCCTTCGCCAATGTCACGGCGGTAACTGTGGACAAACAAGGTACTGTTTGGGCTGGATTTCAATCCGGTCATATAGCCGTTTACAATGGAGTTTCCTGGCAGGTCATCAAGGAATGGTCCAATCTGATGGTATATGACCTTGCAGTGGGACAGGACAATTCCATTTGGATCGCACTGGACGGGCACCCGGGCATAGTGGTATTCAAGGATGCCACCTGGATACCTTTACAGGAAGCGACTACCATAAAAGCCTTAACGATTGACAAATCGGGCAGGATGCTTGCTATGAACAAGGACAGCCTGCTGATCTTTAATGATTTGGCCTTAATAAATGTTGTTAAGCCGGAACCGGGAGTGCAGCTTCTTGATGTGGCAGTTGGACCGATGGGGGATATCTGGGCTTCAACATATAACGGTTTACTTTCAAGGTCGGGGGATACATTCATAAGATACGGGAATCATAACAGTGCTGTTCCGGCCGAGATTTCCGGTCCCATTGCTTTTAACAGCATGGGTGAGCTCTGGTTTGGCTATACCTATATGATAGGGGAGAGTATTTTTAGCGGGACCGGTTTTCTATACCGTGTTGAGGATCCACAGGAAGACCTTGTCACTTCAGATAGGCCCGGCAATGAATTCTGTGACGGCGACAGCCTGACATTATTGGCGGAGGATGGGAGCCCGAGTTATGTCTGGCCGGACGGGGTCAATGATAATTCCTATGTGTTGTATGATTCGGAGATCGTCATGGTGGCCCTGGAGAGGGAAAACCAGTGTTATTTCTATGACACTGTCACCGTTACGGTGCAGAAAGTATATGAAGAGGAGAAGGTCTGTGCGGTCAGTGTTGACACCACAGGCAGTATCCTGGTTATCTGGGAGAAAACAGCAGAGGTGGGAACCCAATCCTTTAATATTCACCGGGAAAATGATGCGGGTGCATGGGAGTTTGTCGCGAATATTCCAATGAATCGCTTGAGTGTGTTCGAGGACTGGAACGCGAATCCGCTTCTCAGGTCACAGCGGTATAAGATATCCTGCGTTGATACATGCGGTAACGAATCAGGCCAGAGTTTCTATCACAACACCCTGCTTCTTACCTCGACATATGGTGAGCTGGCTGACGAGGTAAGGCTTATGTGGAATCAGTATGATAGCATAGAATATGCTGAGTACATTATTTATAGCGGGCCCTGGCCTGACCAGATGAAAGAAATTGCCCGTGTGCCAAAGGATGTGCAAACATATGATGTCTTGAATGTGCTGGACACGATTTATTTCCAGATTGGCATCGAACTGCCGGCGGAATGTGCTCCGACAGCAGACCTGAAGGCTGGAACAGGACCATATACCCATTCCCTGTCCAACCTGGATGATAACAGGAAATTGATTACAAACCTGTCAGGCCTGGGATCAATCCTGGAAGTACAGGCATACCCGAACCCCTTTACTGAAATGTGTAAAATTGAGTTCCCCAATCCCGGTCAGACCGAATACCGGCTGGCCGTTTACAACCTGGGTGGGAAGAAGGTCAGGGAAATCAGGCAGATCTCGGATAGCGAGATAATCCTGATGCGGGGGGATCTGAAAACCGGGTTCTACCTGTTTGAACTGAGAGGGGAAAATACATACAGGGGTAAATTCGTCGTCAGATAGGATAATAGCAGATCAATCAAATTTCATTGGATTGGCCACTTTCTGTTTCAGCAATGACTGGACAAGGACTTCCATGATATTATCTACATAGTGGAAATTTAAACCCTTCAGGTATAATTCCTTGATCTCATCTATGTCTTTCCGGTTTTCAACGGAAATAAGGAGATCGTTTACGCCTGCCCGCTTGGCAGCCAGGATCTTTTCTTTGATTCCACCGACCGGCAGGACCTTTCCCCGTAAGGTGATTTCACCGGTCATGGCAATGTTTTTCCTTACTTTTCGCTGTGTAAATGCTGAGGCAATGGAGGTGATCATGGTAATACCGGCGGATGGCCCGTCCTTTGGAATGGCACCTTCCGGCACATGAATATGAATATTCCATTTCCTGAAGATCTCCGGATCAAGACCGAGCAGGGAACTGTGAGATTTCAGGTATTCCAGGGCAATGACGGCTGATTCCTTCATGACATCCCCCAGGTTCCCTGTCAGGGTGAGTTTCCCTTCCCCTTTGCTGAGGCTGGTTTCAACGAATAATATCTCACCCCCGACAGCCGTCCATGCAAGTCCCGTGACCACCCCTGCATATTCATTGTTGATGGTCAGGTCTTTCATGTATTTTGGCGCGCCGATCAGTTTTTTCAATTCCCCTACGGTCAGCATCCGTTCCACTTCTTCTTCAAAAGCGATTTTTTTGGCAATCCTGCGGATCACCTTGGCGACCATTTTGTCAAGTTGGCGCACACCGGATTCCCGGGTATGGAACTCGACCATGTATTCGATTACCTTTT
>DAOUVF010000394.1 GCA_030667765.1 Bacteroides sp. | reverse complement strand
GCATCAAAAAACACCGGGAATTCCACGAGTTGCTTGAAATGGTATGCCGGTATCTCCTCCAACAACACAGGCATGCCCTTTTGTTCGACCTGCATGCCTATTGTTATCAGAGGAAAACCAGGCAAGCCTGGCATGAGGATGAAGGGCCGGAGATCAATATCGGGACCGGGGCAGTTAACCGGGAAATATTTGAGCCTGCCATCACATGCTTTAAAAGTAATCTACGGAGGACCAAGATCAGTGATCTCCCCCTGCGGATCTCTGAAAATGAAATATTCTTTGGAGGTTACCTCTCCAGGCATCTCAGCAGGATATACCATGAGCGATTACTCGTACTGGCCCTAGAATATAAAAAGGTCTTCATGGACGAATGGACCGGAACACTTTACCAGGATGTGCTGGATAAATTGATCCGGGATTTCAACGGGGCGGTGGACAGGGCCGTTGAAACCTGTTTGTCTGCGCTTTGAGATTTTTGCTAGAAGATATAACGAACTCCCAGCTGTGCCTGCCACCTTGAGCTGCTCAATCCTGAATCATCGATATAGAAAATTTCTCCAGACGGTTTCTCGAAAGTGAACTCAGAGGTTGTACCATCCGCGGCACGGCCTTCATGGGAGATCAGCTCGTACTGTCCGAAAGAAGTATAGTATTTGCGTCCCCACTTATTGTTCAGCATATTCATGAAATTGAAAATATCGAATGTGATCTGAAGTGTGTGTTTTCTGCCTCCGGCTTCGATAAAGAAATCCTGCATCAGCTTGATATCAATCCCGTGTTCGAATGCAAGCCGGTCACCATTCCTCTCTGCATACTTACCCATGTTCTCCTTAAGGTAAGGCTGAGAATTGATGAAGGCATCCAGGTCTGTCCACTGCTGTGCGGCGGAGACATAGTCTGCATCACCCGGATTACCAATATCAACCAGGTTGATGTCGTTTTCAGAGGCGGGGATATAGAACAGGTCACCCAAGGCATCCCATTGATCATCCTGGGCAACGTTTTCGTTATAGATCCAGGAGAAGCGCTGCCCGGACTGTCCATTATAATAAAGAGATATGGTTGTTCTGCCAAAGTTCAGATACTCCCTGGAATAGGCGAGGAAACCTACGATCCTTGATCCAAGGTCAAAATCCGCAAAACTGAGATCAAGGTCGTTACGGCCCCTGACATGCTCCATATACCTCCACTGTGAGCTGTTCTGGGATGAAGTAGCATCATTCATTGTCGTGGCTCTTCCATAAGAATAAGCCAGACTACCGGTGAAACCTTTGTAATAAGGTTTCTGTACCTGAAGTGTAAAGTTATAGGTATAACCTTTGTTGGTGTTGGTTCCCACCATTATATGGTCATAGGCAGATTCGATCTTGCTTCCGTAGCCGTCAAACAGGGGCCTTACATCATTCCCGTTGCCCGTTTGCTTCTTCGATGATGGCCTGAGGTTGACATTATAGTAGATCATATTATTGATGGTCCTGGAAAAGATCCCTTCAATGGTGCCGATCATACCCCAGGGAAGCTTACGGTCGAATGCGAGATTTGCCCTGAGTACCTGCGGTAACTTGAAGTTTTCGGCAAACAGGTCAATCTGTCCACCGCCCCCTTCCTTCACTGCCGGAGCCGGTTGCTTGTCCCATTCTGGATAATCACTTAGCCTGTAGGTATCATATTCAGTAAGTGAGCCTTGCATTAAGCCGTTGTTAGTGTATGCACCACCCGGCCATACAAGCGGTAAGCGGCCGGTGAACAGTCCGACCCCACCACGAAGCTGGTTCGTCTGGTTTCCGGTCACATCCCAGTTAAAGCCAACCCTCGGAGAGAACATGAACTGAGGCTTGGGCATCTTACCGGATTTTGCTCCGTAGGTCTCATTCCCGGCTGCATTTATCTTGGCCAGTGTTGTATCGAACTGATCGATCGCCATCGGATCATCCAGGAAGATCGGTATATCTACTCTTAGTCCGGCGGTAAGTTTAAACTGGTCGGTCACCTGGAATTCGTCCTGCACATAAAAACCTGGCTGCATAACGGAGAATTCTGCTGCCGCCTTTGTTCCATCACCCGGTACATCATCAACAAGAGAATAACCCAACCGGTAACGGTTGGAAATGTTGTCTCCCAGGAAATCTTCGATGTTGCTGAACCTGTACTCCCCCCATGCCCTTCTCATGAACAGGTTATAGGTTTTACCATATTCCAGGTTTGCTCCGACGGTGATCGTATGCTTCCCCTTATAAATGGTAAAGTTTTCGGTAATGGTCAGGATGTCCTGGTCGAGTTTGTTACCCGTTGAGTACTGTTCAGATCCCAGCCAGATATCGGCTGTTCCATCCTCGATATTAATGGAAGGAAACTTATCTCCCATCTGTCCCCTGTCATCCCTTACCGAAGTGAAGGTCACCATAAGGCTGTTTGAGTATCCTGTCAGGTTTGATTTCAATTCAATGGCTGAAGAGTTTGTAACCGAAGGGAAATATTCTCCCTGGTTGTAGAATGCAATATAACCGTTGTTTGATCTTGAAGGTTTTAGGGCTTCATTCTTCGTATAGGAATGCCTGGCCATCAGCTTATGCTTGTCCGAGATATTCCAGTCAAGCCTGAACAGGATCTTATCTGAGTTGAGCTCCCTTGTATTGGCAGTATATCCTCCCGGATCATACCGGTAATTGGTGACCATGTAATCCTGGATAGAATTGATCTGGGCCTCTGTGGCATTCCCACGGTAATCAGCCTGGTTAAATGTAAAGGGCTGGGGAGTCTGGTCGCGCTGTAACTCTCCGCTCAGGAAGAAAAACAGCTTGTTCTTGATGATGGGGGCCCCGATCCTCAGTCCCATAGTATTCCCCGAGAATGGATCAAGCTTTTTACGATCAGTACTCTCGTTATCGGTAGGGGTTTTTCCCGCAAGTCCTTCATTCCTGAAAAAGTAATATGCAGAACCCTTCACCTGGTTGGTCCCCCGACGGGTCACGGCATTGATCCCGCCACCAACGAATCCACTCTGACGAACATCAAAGGGAGCAAGGACCACCTGGAACTGCTCGATGGCATCCATGGAGATAGGCGTACCACCCGTTTGTCCGCCGTTCGTTCCTGATGCTGCGAGGCCGAATACATCGTTGTTTACTGCTCCATCGATCGAGATTGAGTTGTAACGGTTATTCATGCCGGCAATATTGATAACATTGTCGCCGGAAACGCTTGCCTGGGGTGTAAGACGGGCAAAATCCGTCATATCCCTTCCCAGGGTCGGCATGGCTTCGATCTGCTCGACGCCGATCACGGTTTCAGCACCGGTGCGATTCCCGTCAATGATGTTGTAGTCATTGGTCCGGCCAACAACCATTATCTCTGCAATGACAATGGATGTTTCCGACATGTCCACGTTCACCCGGTAGGTTTGTCCGAGGGTAAGAAAAATATTGTCCTGTTCATAATGCTCGTACCCGACATAGGAAACCCTTAAGGTGTAGGGGCCCCCAACGTCCATGTT
>DAOUVF010000440.1 GCA_030667765.1 Bacteroides sp. | reverse complement strand
GTGATCTTCCCGAATCACCCGGATCACCGCCGGCATTGAACACGATGTAAGCCATGCCGTTTAAAAAGACCGATTGTGGCCGCTGCCTCCGGTCGTACAGCATTTTTATCTGGCCCCCTTCACCAAATGCTAAGGTCTCGTAGTCCGATTTTTCTATTTTTTGAGCAATTGAAAAGCGAATAATAAATGCTATTACAATCAGAGATAACAGTATTTTTTTCATTTCAAAAGCAGGTAATATACAGAAACAATAAGACAATTGAACGTATCGAATCAATTCAATAATAATGCAGTTACTTATCGCTAATATAGTTACCTGATCTCATAAACCATAAAATAATAGCCTTCTTTCAATCCTTCCGGTTTATACGATTCCAGGTATTTGACAGTCCGGCCTCCCTGGAGCTTTACCCTGCTGTATTCTTTCCTGGCCACCTCATTAAATTCCACATCCAGTACTTTCACTGTAAGATCAATGGTCCTTTCATCATTCCAGTTGATCACTACCGGCTCTATCCTGTCTTGTGGACCAATCACTATATCCACATTCCCTGTTCCGGCCACGGTTCTCTGGAAGGCCATTTTATTGGCATGCCATGCAAGCTTCGCATGGCCCTGGAAATCAATCAATGGTTTTTTGTAGGTCACCGAATTGGCTCCCCCATGCAGGCAACACCAGCTGAAACCGTCATAATCAAGAAAACGCATTTTCTTCATGGCCTCCCAGGCAGAAAAGGCCTGCCAGGCCTGACTTTCCTGCCATTCCTCCAGGGTCAGTCTCCGGCCGATACTTCCCTCATCGTAGGACCATTCATAGGAATGCAAACGATACCATGGCTTGCCTTTCACCAGGTTCCAGTTGGGCTGGGCCATGGACTCCTGGTGCTCAAAGTTAAAATATGCCCGGTCCTTGCTGTTGAGGAAGGAAGCCCTGTAAGCACCGGGATATTCGCGCAACACTTTCCAATCCTTGCCATACCCGGTCGGCGAATCCTGGTTGCCACGCGTAACATTGGGTGCAGTCCAGGCCCATCCCGGATCAATGACATTTCCCTCCTGGTCGAGAGTCCCTTCATCGTTCCCGTAATGCAGGTGCCGGATATGCGAGTTATATGAAATGATCCGGCTCGGGTCTACCGTGTAAAGTGTATTGTGCACCTGCTCACAATAAATATTGGATTCCGACACAGGATGACCCTTAAAGCTCTGCGTGTGATTGGCCGCTTCCCAGATCACGATGCTAGGATGATTGACGACCTGCTTCATGTAAGCCGGGTAATTGGCAAAATCCACGTCTCCCCAGCCCCGGCCCGTCCGGATCCAGGCCGTGGGGCACCACAACAGCATAATCCCCATCTGATCGGCAAATTCAGCATAACGGGGGTCATTGATGCCCCTTGCCGGAAACTCCCAGTTGTGTACATGTACCCTGAGCAGGTTCCCGTTCATCTTTTTGATTTGCAGGATTTCTCTGGCGATCCAGGCTTCAGGAGCACAGCGGGATTCACGGACCATGTCCTCTACGGGGGCACGGTATCCCATGATCTGGGCTCCGTTAAGCATGGAAACTTTACCATTCAGTCTAAAGGAACCACCCTCCTGGTCAACCGTTCTGATCCCCGTAGTTGTGACATAGTCATCGATGGTATTGCCGTCCTTGTCTTTAAGGACAAACTGTACCCTGTATAAATAAGGATGATCGGGAGTCCACAAACGCGCACCGGCAACTTCGAAAGCCACTTCAATTTCCTTTTCGTTGTGAGGCAACAGCAGATCCACTTCCGCCTCGCTGACAACCTGATCAGATTCATCCGGGAACCATGGAAACAATTTAATTTCCAAATTGCCCCTGAATGCACCCCAAAATTTGTTTTCAATATTTACCCTGGCAATCATGCCTGCGTTGTTATTCCCAATTGATTTTGTATAGACAAACCCATCCTTGATAGAGGTCAGTCCCACGAGGTCGAGGGACATCCTTCCGGCGAACCAGCCGATATTAAAATCCAGGGAAGAATGAGGCATGATCTCTCCAACACCTTCCTGCAGATAGAAATGGTTGACTTTAAAGCCGATGAGGTTCTCTGCCCGTTTGTGTAAAAAGGTGGTCAGGTCTATGCGCTGTGGGGATCGGTCTGTAATGACCGCTGCCACCCTGCCATTGACCCACACCTCTCCACCAGGATCAAGCGTTTCGATGTTAAGACAGGCCCTGTCAAAATCACCGATTGTAATTCTTGTTCTCAGGTATAAATCCTGTTCCGCGTATCGTTCACTGCCATGAACTATAGGTAAAGTGCCATTTCCCCAGGTGCTGTCCTGAAAATTTATGTTTTGCCAGCCTTCATTGGAACGGACCGGTTCAAAATTTTCATCAAGGAAGGTTTCCACGGTATATGGGTAGGATTCTCTTCCCGTAAGGTGATACCCCACACCCCAGATATCATCTATCTTCACATCAGGTCCGGATCGGAGCGTCATGCGGTTGATCCTGGCAATGCTGGTGAAATTCTGGGCGTATCCAACTCCACCTGTGACCACCCTTTGTAATGGTACATAATCAGCTACCAATTCACCATTTATATAAAGATTATACCTGACAAGATCCTGCGTTCGCCGGAAAGCTGCCATGTCAAACTCAATTTTAAAATCATACCATTGATTTTCTGTGTAAATGTCCGATTCCACTATTTCATTGTCAGCAGTAGAATAGTAAAATTTCCCGTTGGCTCCGAAACCGACTTCGGCCCCAACCACCTTATCCAATTCTGAAAAGATAAATGCAGTTTTTGAATTTGACGAAGGTACAATGGCCCGCCAGCTAAATGAGAACCTCCAGGACTGGGAAGGGAACTTCAATGTATATCCGGTTCTGGCGGCATTGGTCCGCAAGACACCATCTTCAACCATTACCTGGTCCGTGGCTTCATATTTCATCAATCTTTGCATCCCCTCTATTTCCT
>DAOUVF010000426.1 GCA_030667765.1 Bacteroides sp. | reverse complement strand
GATCTTTGTCAGCTGGCGAGTATCAATGCCGTAGATTCCCGGAACTTCATGTTGCTGCAGCCATTCTCCCAGGCTTTTTTTTGCATTCCAGTGGCTGTACTCCATAGAATAATCTGATACGATCATTCCCGAGATATGCAGGCGGTCAGACTCAAAATGTTTGAATAGGTTATCCTCAACCTCTTCATCCGGAACACCGTAATTCCCTATCAAAGGATAGGTAAGAACCAGGATCTGTCCTTTATAGGAGGGGTCGGTAAGGCTCTCAGGATAGCCGGTCATGGCGGTATTAAAAACTACTTCCCCGGAGATTGACCGGTCAAAACCGAAAGAGATTCCAGGGAATTCTGACCCATCTTCCAACACCAGTCTCATTCGTCTACGCTCAGTCATCTGCCCTTAATTTTTCATTAGCAAGCATTGATTCTATGATCTTTTCAGCCTGTTCGGGTGAGATCCGCTTGGCGACGATCTCCTTGTCCGCGTTGAGTACAAACAATTGAGGCGTGGTCATGACATCATAGATATTCTTGTAGGTAAAATCATATGGATTCCAGCAATTGACCAAGTAATATAAAACGTTTTAATTGATATTGTCAATCCACTTAACATTACACTCTTCACCTGAAAGGGTATTCACAGCTACCACTTCTATTCCTTTTGTTTTCAGCCGTTTGTATGCCTCGTATAATTCGGGTGTGGCTGTTTTACAATGTCCGCAGTCGGCTTCCCAGAAATACAGGATGGTATACCTTGCATCTATATCATAGAGCTGGAAGAACTTTCCAACGTAAGGATTTTTTTTCAGGTCTTCATCTTCGATTGACTGGATGAAATGATCACTGTGTACTTCAACCAGCTGGATATCAGTGGCCTTTGTGCCTATCAGTGTGGGTTTGGATTTTTCCACCCTTTCCTTCAGCTTGACGATGAATTCCGGATCACTCCATTCTGCCTCGGGGATATAGTACTTGTCAGCGATATGTATATAAACGGCATCCATCCCCATGATCTGGCTCTTTGCAAAATGGTTGAACAGGGTGATCAGCATATAGCGGAAAAGTTGCGGATCCGACCGGGATCCTTCGATCAGCATATCTACGTCAACCAGGAGTGAATCGGGGGACTGGAAAGCGACTTTTTCGATGTAGGTCATGATCTTTTGCTCATAAAAAGGGGTACGCAGGAGGCGTACATCGGAAAAATCGAAATTATCGAAATAATGCGCCTTGTAGTATTTGTACCGGAATCCGGGATCAACGGGTTTGCCTTCGGCATCCAGCGGCGGATCTGGCACCCTGACTTCCTGCAGCGCCTTGAGGAATACGCCGAAAAAATTATCGTGGTTGGCTGAAATCAATTCCTCGATATGATACCTGACGGAAACATTCAACTGATCGAGCTCCTCCCTGGAGGATGCTGAATCGGCAGCATTGGTGGCGGAGGATAATTTTGCCTGAAGGGCCTGTGCTTTCTCCCTGCTTTCCTTCAGGTACAGCTGGTAGGCATAGAATGCTTCATTGTCCACCGAGCCCTTGATCTTCATATTTGCGGTATAATCACTGGTATCGGTTTTGAATTCGAAAAACTGATCCTTACCGATCAACAGGTCGAAAAATGTTTGATCGGGCAGGAATACAAGGTACATTCCTTCAGGCAGTGAATCATCACCAGTAAAAGTACCACTGCCTTTGCCGTCAGCAACGACTGTATCCTGTGGGACAAAACTGGCATTGAACCTGTGTCCGAGAACCAGAGTGTCGCCCTGGAAAGAAGGCATGGAGAAATTAATTTCATAGCCTTCAGCCAAACCTGATAAGCAGGTTGCAATGAGAAAAATTGAAAGAAATAAAGGACGAAATCTCATATAAGCATATGGTTTTAATCACCTCCTGCAAAGATGAAGCCAGATATCGGGCGTAAAAATAGGAAAAAAAGCGGGATTGGATTCTGCCATGGGAAGTGAATGATATTTGATGATTGGGAGAGTACTCAATTAATGCTAATTTTAGGTATTGAAATTGGGATATGTTGAGATTTGAAGAGGCACAGCAGATTGTTAACAATGAACTGGAAGATTATGTCATTGACCGTTTCCCGGAAGAACTCTATGAGCCTGTCAGATATATCCTGTCGATGGGAGGTAAGCGTTTACGGCCGGCGTTGGTGTTAATGGCATGCAGTGTTTTCAATGATGCAGTCCACAAGGCCATAAAACCTGCCCTGGCCATTGAATTCTTCCATAATTTCACCCTCTTGCATGATGATATCATGGATAATTCAAATCTCCGCCGGGGACATGCAACGGTTCATGTAAGGTGGGATCCCAATACCGCCATCCTCTCGGGTGATGTCATGTCCATCCTTTCCTATAAGATCATTTCCGAGTCAGATGATCTATTTCTGAAAGACCTGCTTCAGCTGTTTAATACTACGGCACTGAAGGTTTGCGAGGGACAGCAATACGATATGAATTTTGAATCCCGGATGGATGTCACCGTTGGAGAATACCTGAAAATGATAGAATTAAAGACGGCTGTCCTGATTGCCGCCAGCCTGAAAGCAGGGGCTATTTCAGGCGGGGCTGATATGCTGGATGCGGAGTTGTTGTATGAATTCGGAATAAACCTGGGTATGGCATTTCAGATCAGGGATGATCACCTGGATGTTTACGGGGATCCGGAAAAATTCGGGAAAAAGATCGGGAATGATATTGTTACCAATAAAAAGACATTCCTGCTGATCAAGGCACTGGAGCTGTCAGACCCTGAGATAAAGTACAGGTTGAAAGATCTGCTTGAAAAAGAAAACCTCAACCCTGAAGAAAAAATCCGGGAGGTAACCAATATTTATCAGCAACTTGGCATTGATTCCATATCAGCTGATCTTGCCCTGGCCTATTTTGACAAATCCATTCAATACCTTGACAGGGTAGGTGCTGAAGCATCGCGCAAGGAAACCCTGGCCATTTTCGCAGAGAAACTTATGAACAGGGAAGCTTAACCTCTTTCCTGAAGGTATCGCTGGTAATAATTATTGAACTGCTCGTTGATCTCATCTGCTGCCTCCTCTTCACCATATTGCCTTGCCATATTCTG
>DAOUVF010000113.1 GCA_030667765.1 Bacteroides sp. | reverse complement strand
GGCCGGTCCCCCTCTCCGCTGTCCGGCAAACAAGGCAAGGGTATGATGCCTGTTAAATTTATACCTGGCATCCATGCCTATCCAGTGTCTGGCCCGCCTTTCTATCTCAAAAGTGCTTATATTATCGGTCTGGTACGGATCTGTGCTTACTTCCCAGGTGACACTCAATGAAAGTTTTGAGCCCCTGGATACGCCTGCTATCAGGACTCCATTATGTACGGATCCCCCAATCAGTCCATCCCTTTCAAAATACTGGTATTCTAACTGGATCAGCGAACTCCATTTCTTCAGGAAGGGTGTTTCATATATTCCCCCGGTGGCATAGCGCATAGGTTCTTCCTTAAAAGGATCCATCGCATAATCGATGAACCACTTGAGGCTTGACGACCCTCCTGCCGGGATATACAATTCAGCAAAGTATTCCTGGAATACATAAACTTCATGGCCCTCATTCCTGGCTCTTGATGTATTCAGGGTGAGCATTTGTCCGTCTTTAAACCGGTAATAGACTTCCACCTGGTATCCCCTTTCATTAGTCAACTGGGCTACATGCGTTGAACGGTTCAATACCTTATAAGAGTGTTCTTTGACCAGGGTAGGTGGATCATTAAAACCGGATCCCAGGAAAAAATTGTTGTAATCCTTCCATTCCATGCTGCCTCCGAAATTCATGCCTGCATAAGCCAGGCTGGCATAGATTGCATACCTCGACCTGTCACCTGTAAAGAGGGGCTGTCCCGTTCCAAATTCAGTAGCAAACTCTGTATTATAGGAAAAATCAAGTGGCAGGTTTCCCGTGATATTGACAGATCCGAAATGATGATGCTCCCCTGAAGGGGCATTAAGCAGATAATTTGCTGTGAAGCTTTGTCCCCATACAGCATATCCGGTACTCACCGCATAAATATTATCCCTTCTTCTCTCATTGAAATCAACAGTAGGCGGTAATACATTGACCAGCGGCTTGCCGTACAGGGCTTTCAGGTGGAATCTTTTACCCTGATAACCCCCGGAGGCACCAAGCATGTCGCGGTAGAATCCTTGCCTGACACGGTATCCCTGGGATTCAAAAACAGTGCCCGGGATATCATATGCCCTTAATAGCAGTCCGTTCCCCAGCATATCATAAAAATGTCCGGCTGTGAATTGCAGGGACTTGTTTGAATACCGCACTTGCAGCTGGGACAGGCTTAAATATCTGCGCTCATGAAATTCATTGATAAAATACTCCCCCCTGGTGGAGACCTTGAATCCCTTATAACGGTACTGAAGGTTCAACTGGTTATAGTTGGATACCAGCCATGCAGGATCCGTATTGGGGATGTTCCCGATCTGTACCTCCATGATGTTGTTCCCGCTGAACTGGCTATGTCCCGCTATCGACATAAATAACAATACAATTTGTAATGAATACTTCAATTTAGCCGCATGCTTTAATGTCCGTTGCTGCCCAGGTGTTTATCGATCTCCTCCTGTATGGTAACCTCATCGCCTGCATTAAATCCCTCGTGCATATACAGGATCCTGTAATCTCCGTCAATGATAAACAGCGTGGGAACAGCCGTGACATTCAACTCTCCCATCAATTCCCCGTTTGAATCAAGCAAGATAGGATACCGGATACCCAGGGAACGCGCGAAGGGTTTTACCTTGGAGAGGTTCCTGGGACTGTCAACACTGATCCCGATAAAACCTACACCTTGATCCTTATAAGCTTCACTCAGTTCCACCATCCTGGGCATGGAACGAATACAGGGCTGGCACCAGGTGGCCCAGAAATCTATTACCGTAAGGTATTTACCGCTGATCTCTGAAAGACTGACTATCTTGTTTTCCGTATCCTTCAGCCTAAAATCATATACTTTACCCTGTGGATAAACGGGCAAAGAAAACAGGATAAGAAACAATAATGAAATTACTTTAATTCTCATTTTTCAGCATGGTCATCTGCGAATGTATGTATAAAGGATTTGAAGAAATGTCAGCTGGGCGACACTGGCTCCCCTGACGGTTCATATGAGATTATTGATATCGGCGACATGGATGGTTCGCCTTGAGAAATCGATCTTGCCCTCGTTCCGCAGTTCATTCAACAGGGTGGTTACGGTTTGCCTGGTGGTCCCGATCAGGTCAGCAATATCTTTATGGGTCAGGTGGTGATCTACCTTGTATTCGGGTCCGTTTTTCTCCCCCTTCTCCAAAACAAACTCCCTGATAAATTCAATTATCCGTGTCCGGACATCCTTGAAAACCAGCGAATCAATCTTTCTCTCCAGCTTATTGATCCGGAGTCCAATCAGCTTGAAGATCCTCAGAGAAAAAGAAACATCATCCTTCATAAGCTGCTGCATCTGCTCCAGGGTAAGCTGGCAAACAGCCGTCCTGTCTGTCACAACCTGGGCATAATCCTGCCTTGTATCCTCTCCAAGCAAGGCAAGTTCACCAAAGACCTCTCCCCTGGCAAGGACTGATTTAACCACCTCATCTCCTTCCTCGGTATAATAAAGAAGTTTTACTTTCCCTTCAGTCACCAGGTAGATACTGCTTGCAGGATCATCCGAGAAATAGATAAATTCTCCCTTCTTAAAATTCCTGAATTGATGGTTCTCCTTGTACTCCTTAAATTTATGAGGACAAAAGATGGAAAACAGATTGACCTTCTCAAAAAACCACAAATTCCCCATTGTTCAAATCAATTTTTGTAAAATTAAGAATTGGAGATGATAAAATCTTTATACGGGAAGGGATTTAACATCCCTTTAAGACAGCAGTTTGCCCAGATCGGGCAAATCCAGTGTAAAGCTGTCTGCCAGGACCAGATGTGCCAGGTCGACGATTAGCAGTTCTGTTTCATCAAGTATGTCGGAATCCGAGGTGGCGATAATGCCACTGCTCTTGCGGATCAGGACAGCATCAGGATTTTTATCTATCTCAGCGTTCCCCTGGATAGATGCCGCTTCCAGGGATGCCCTTAGCTTTCCGGCCAATTCGGCGCTGTGGGATATTGGTTTATCAAGCAGGAATTCGACATTGGAAGGTCCCATCTTCCTAAGGAAATTCATCGTCAGGTCTATGGCCTTTGTAAATACGGGTTCCTTATGAAGCTTCCCGAATACTTCACCCGCATCCCGCAGGAACCTGTCATTACTGACAAAAACAATCCTGCCCAGCAGGTAATTGGAGATGGTGAAAAATACATTATATGCATCGATACAGATGGACTGGGAACCAATTTTACTGACTGTTTTTTGAATTCTCAGTTGAATATCATCATCCCTGAATATTCCACGGCTCAATAAAATTCGCTGGAAAGTATTTAACAGGTATCTGTCCCCCACGATCTTTAAGATGGTTTTCCTGGGATAATGCTGGTTCATTAAATATGCAAAATCCCGGGCCGCCCTTAAAAATTCATCGTTGATAACATCATTCCTCATTCGGCGACAGGTTCTGGCTTACCCGGATTCTTCACATCTCATCCCCGGTAAAGCCGCGGAAATATTTCATGAACTGGACCCTTTCAAATGCAGCTGGGTTATCACCGCCCACCTGGCTCATTTTACCCCTGAACTGGTCGACGGAGCTAAAACCATGTTTATCCATCCAGCTTCCCAGCTGGTGGAGCATTTCAGCTATCTTCTCCCCACCATGTTTGTATATGGCTGAAACCACCTGCACAGCGTTGGCACCGGCAAGGATCTGTTTGATTACCGCCGGAGCATCATGGATCCCTGTTGAAGCGGCCAGGTCACAATCCACGCGTTCAGCCATGATGGCAATCCATCTCAGAGAAAGGGAGAGGTCTCCCGGTGTGCTCAGGACACTGCCTGAAGTGAGCTGGAAATTCTCAATATCTATATCCGGACTGTAGAAACGGTTAAACAGAACCAGCCCTTTGATCCCCGTGGTACTCAGACGGTTGATCATGGTAGCCAGGTTTGAGAAATAATAGCTGATCTTGAGTGAAACGGGAATATTAACCTTACTGCAGACCTCTTCGACTATATCAAAATAAACCTTCTCATTCTCCCCGGCGGATCTCTTCATGTCTGTGGGAAGGATAAACAGGTTAAGTTCGAGTCCATCTGCCCCGGCATTTTCAATCTCTTTGGGAAACCAGGTCCACTGCTGAGCGGTCATACAGTTAATGCTGGCCAAAACCGGGATGGATACCTGCTTTTTCGTTTCCCTGATCAATTCAAGGTAGTCCATTGTGGTTTCCTTAGGAGCTTCCTCATACTGGTAGAAATCAACTGTTTCGGGATAGAGGAACCCGCCTGATTGCATTTGACTGAGCATGGCTTCCTTTTCCAGAAGGATTTCTTCTTCAAAAAGTGATTTTAATACAACTGCCGCCGCCCCATTCTGCTCAAGGTTACGGATAGCTTCTGATTTATCCGTCAGTCCTGAACTGCCGACAATTATAGGATTTTTGAGTGTAAGTCCCAGGTAATTAACCTCCAGGTTTGCCATATCGCTGTTTCATTTTTGTTGAAAACAAATGTAGTTGATTTTTGAATATGTTACTTAACTTTGCTTATATAACCAATCCGTAAAGACATGAAAAAGATGCTGTTCCTGCTGTTGATCAGCACTATTGCTTTTTCCGGCTGTAAATTCATTGGTGGGAAAAGCGTCAAAAGTGAACGTGATTCGCTCAGGGCATATGCCTATACCCTCGAGCAAAAAATTGCTAACCAGGAACAGGGTCATCAGGCTTCACTGGATCAGCTCAAACGCGAATCTCAGACCATGATCGACTCGATCATAAGCATTTATGAAAGTAAATCTGCCTCAGGAAAGGGTAATTATAGCGCCGCAGCCTCCGGGAATTATTACGTGATTGTCGGAAGTTTTAAAACATCGTCCTACGCAAGCAACTGGTCCACCAGAGTAAGCAATATGGGGTATCAGACAGAAATCGTAAAGGTATCCTACTGGAACCTTGTTTCTGCAAAATCATCCACCAATCTGAGGTCAGCGCTTAATGAACTTTCATCCATAAGGTCAGATGTAACCAGTAATGCCTGGGTCTTTGTTGCTCGATGATTAAGAACT
This sequence comes from Bacteroides sp., assembly GCA_030667765.1. Classification (GTDB taxonomy): domain Bacteria; phylum Bacteroidota; class Bacteroidia; order Bacteroidales; family SM23-62; genus SM23-62. The sequence goes on along the minus strand of DAOUVF010000113.1, from coordinate 3,251 downwards.
TCCAGTCATGATGAACAAAGGCTGGAACTCAAAACTTTTATAGTGGGGCCTCAGCCTTTGCACATTGTAATGTTTCTTTACATCAACCAGTTTTTTGGAACTGGTCACTACATCTAAGGGGGCATTGTCATAGCGCCCGTTGCGCAATACCACCAGTCTTCCATGTATTCCTTTCAGGATGAGGTCCAGGGCCAGGTTTCCGTAAGCCATGGGAACGATGGAATCGATCGCATCGGGATCACCTCCACGGACCATATAACCCAGCCGCTGGTTGATGATATTGATCCTGGTACCATTGTTATATTTTGCTGAAAATTCCTTGATCTTAACGCCAACCATATCACCGATCCCTCCCAGCTTGGCATGGCCGAACATATCCCTTTCCGTATCTGTGAAACTCATCTCATCCATTCCCTTGATCATGGCACCTTCGGAAACCAGTACAATAGAATATTTACTGGGATTCCGGTTCCGGTCATCGACCAGTAGTTCGGTCAGGTGTTCCATGTCAAACTTGTGTTCCGGGATCACACAACGGTTGGCCGAACCGGCCATGGTCGGTAACATGGCGGTAAAACCCGCATAACGGCCGAAGACCTCGAGGACCAGGATCCTCTCATGTGATCCGGCAGATGTCCGGACGATATTACACAGGTGTATGGTACGGGTTACACAAGTACTGAAACCAATGCAGTAATCTGTTCCGGGCACATCGTTATCCATGGTTTTCGGCATGGCGATCACTTTTACACCTTCCTGGTACATTCTCACACCATAACTCAGGGTGTCATCACCACCTATCGGGATCAGGAAATCAACACCCAGGTACTCAAGATTCTTAAGGATCTCCGGGGTGAGGTCATTTACCTCTTCCGTATAAGTGTCTCTGAGATGTTTGGGGACGGTCGCCAGCGGCACATGGCTCGGACGTGTCCTTGAAGTATGCAGGAACGTGCCTCCCGTACGTCCGGCCCGGTTCACAATCTCTTCTGTCAGCACGATAAAACTTTCCTTGGTATCAACCTTTTTGTCGCGCTGTAGTTCCATGATCCCGGCCCAGCCCCTTCGCAGGCCGATAACCCTGTATCCTTCCCTGAGAGCCCGGATTGTAATAGCCCGGATAGCCGGGTTCAGTCCAGGTACATCTCCACCACCGGTAAGGATGGCTATGGTTCCTCTTGTCTTTTTTACATACACCATTTTGATCTACACTTAATTAATTAGTTATCGAGAATGAATGGTAAATATAGTGTTTATTTTTATTCATAAAATGGACGTTTTTATACTTTTACAGAGTGCAGGAAAAACAATCCTGCTGAGCATAGTGAAATGAAAAATTTGATTCAAATAATACGCAATTCATTGATCTGGATGGCCATCATCCCCATCAGGATTTATCAGTATATTATATCCCCCTTACTGCCCACTTCCTGCAGGCATGTGCCTACCTGTTCCCAGTATACCATTGAGGCACTTAAGTTGCATGGTATTTTCAGGGGGACATATCTGGCAACCCACAGAATTTTGCGTTGCCATCCATGGGGAACCCATGGTTACGATCCCGTACCGCCGAAGCCTTACAGGATTATAAAGACCAAGAAAATGAAAAACTGAATAAGAGGCATCCATGCATGATCAAGACCATAATTTAGGCCTTTTTGGTGGTGAAATCCATTATATAAATACATTCCAGTTCGGAGTGGAGATATTCAAGCATGCACTGGTCATTACTGTCTTTGTAATCATCATGATGCTGCTGATTGAATACCTTACGGTTCAATCCAGGGGCAGATGGTACGGACGATTTGAAAAATATCCCCTGTTGCAGATCCTGATCGCTGCATTACTGGGACTCACACCCGGTTGCCTGGGTGTATACATGGTTGTTTCACTTTATGTCCACAGGATCTTTCATTTTGCTGCCCTCACAACGGCCATGGTTGCAACATCGGGAGATGAAGCATTCGTAATGTTTGCCATGATCCCGGGACAGGCTGTTATCGTCATGTTATTTGTGTTTGTACTTGCACTCATCTCGGGAATATTACTCTATCTGTTCCCCCTGGGGAAACGCAGGATGAAACTGGCTGTAAACCACATGCAGCTACATGAACATGATAAGGACTGCCAGGTTCTCATTCCCACTAAGGTTATTGCGCAGATCCGACACATCAGTTTTGAGCGGGCAGTACTGATCAGTGGAGGATTAATATTCCTGATCCTGTTACTGAGCGGTGATATCGGATCCGATACATGGAACTGGAAAAGGATCATTTTCCTCATTGTCACATCATTCGAATTGTTCATTGCCCTCACTGTCCCCGATCATTTCCTTGTAAAGCACCTGTGGGGACATGTAATCCACAAACATTTCCTTCGGGTTTTTGCCTGGACATTCGGAGCGTTTCTTGTGATTCATGTGGGATTCGAATTCCTGAACCTGGAAGATCTGGTCCGGGAGAACCTCTTCAGTATTTTAATACTGGCTGTACTGGTCGGGATCATTCCTGAATCGGGCCCGCATATCCTGTTTATCACCCTTTATGCCACCGGGAATATCCCGCTGAGTATACTGCTGGCAAGCTCAATCACACAGGATGGACACGGATCGCTTCCATTGCTGGCAGAAACAAGGAAGGATTTTCTACGCATGAAAGGGGTCAATCTCCTGCTTGGATTGATTGTTGGATTAGCGGGACTCCTCTTTGGGTTTTAAAAAATCATTTTACTTTTGTACGAAAATCCTTAATATGTATACAATTCACCAGACGGTCATTCAGGAAGCGTGGGAGAACAGGGTGCTGCTCAAGGACGTCGATGTTCAGAAATCAATCCGCTTTATCATAGATGAACTGGATACGGGTAAGCTGCGCGTAGCAGAACCGGGGCCAGATGGCTGGAAAGTCAATGATTGGATTAAAAAGGCAGTCATCCTCTATTTCCCGATCCAACAGATGAATGTGACAGAAGTCGGGCCTTTTGAATTTCACGATAAGATAAAACTGAAAAAAAACTACAAAACCCTCGGGGTAAGGGTGGTACCACATGCAGTTGCCCGGCATGGATCTTACCTGGCCAAAGGAGTGATCCTGATGCCTTCATATGTTAATATAGGGGCCTATGTGGATGAAGGGACAATGGTAGATACATGGGCTACGGTTGGATCCTGTGCACAGGTCGGCAAAAATGTGCATCTCAGCGGAGGGGTGGGCATCGGAGGAGTCCTGGAGCCGGTTCAAGCCGCCCCGGTC
>DAOUVF010000035.1 GCA_030667765.1 Bacteroides sp. | reverse complement strand
TATGACTTGAAAACCCCATGTGATACCTGTCCCGAGGAAGAGGTGAACCGCTGGGCCAGAGGTGAATACAGGAGACAATTGATGGCCATGGACAAGCTCCAGGTAACAGCCTGGGAAAAAGGCTATGAGTATGAAATTAATCATTATGAAACCTCCAGTTTCACCAATAATGAACTCGTGAACTGGAAATTCCAACGTTATCTTCAGGATTATCTGCGCTGCATACTATCCATTGATGAAAATGTAGGGAGGATCCTGGAATATCTTGATCAAAACGGACTCGCGGACAATACTGTAGTTGTATACACTTCTGACCAGGGATTCTTCCTGGGTGAACATGGATTGTTTGATAAGCGGTACATGTATGAAGAATCCTTACGCACCCCCCTGGTAATCAGATATCCGGACAGGATAAAGCCAGGACTTGTCTGCAATGAACTTGTCCAGAACCTGGACGTTGCACCAACCATCCTTGAGGTGGCTGGAGCTGAAATACCTGATGCAATGCAAGGTAAGTCCTTGTATCCTTTGTTCAAGGAACCGGCTCAGACAGATTGGAGAGATGCTGTTTATTATCAGTTCTTTGAGAGTGGTTGGGGTGTTCCGCAACATTACGGTATCCGTACCAAAACCCATAAGCTTATTCATTTTCTTTCTGAACCTGAAAACTGGGAATTATATGACCTGGAAAGCGATCCCCATGAAATGCATAATTTGTATTATGAAACTGCTAATAATAAGTTGATATTTGACCTCAAAGATAAGCTGAAAGGATTACAGACTTTATACAAAGTCTCTGAAGCTTCGTATTCCGATGCCTCTCAATCCCATTAACCGTTTTCAAAATAGTATAAGCTTATCACAAATTGTGATAACCTGTTTCTTCTGAGCAAGGCCAAACAGAAAACTGAACAAAGAGATCATAAACGCATTGGATTCAAATCAGAGGACCAATGATAGTGTAAAGAATAGTGTGTAAATCTCCAAACTTATTATTTATCTCCGCTACCCTTTAATTTCAGGAAGCTCAGGTATGCTGACTCATGGTCCGCTTGTTGCTGCTCTGGATAATAGGTACTGACAAGCATGGATTTTTGAACCAGTGCCCTGCTGGCTCTCAAGTCAGGAATGATTCCCATGGATATCGCCTGGACCAGGATATTTCCAATGGTGGCGGCTTCAACCGGACCGCTGACCACCTTGCGTTGGCAGATTGCCGTGGTCTGGCTTGTCAGGTACTCGGACTGGCATCCGCCACCGATCAGGTGGATGGTCTCAATGACCTGTCCTGTCATCTTTTCGATCAGTTCGATATGATAACGAAAGGAGTAGATCAGGCTGTCATAGGCGCAGCGAAAATAACCCCCTGCCTCTGAGGGGAGGTCCTGGCCTGTTTTGTGAAAATACTCATCGAATGCTTCTTTCATGTTATCCGGGTTATAGAACAGGGGGTCATCCGAATTAACAATGTTCAGGTTCCCACTGTACTGTCTTGCCTGGGACTCTATCTCTTCATAATTCTCCTCTACCGGCAGGCTTTTAATGAGTCCCTGTACCAGCCAGAGTCCGGCTATGTTTTTCAGACAACGGAAGCTGCCAAAACTTAATTCATTGGTGAACCCATGCTTCAGGGCATCAGCAGAAAGGATTGGCCGGTCTGTCTCCACGCCGATCAGGCACCAGGTACCTGTCGAGATAAAAACAGAAGCTTCTTCACCGAATGGAACCGATACCACCGCAGAGGCAGTGTCATGGGTGCATACGGCAATGGCTTTGGTACCGGTCATTTTCAGTTCAGGATGATCCACATCCCCGAGGATTGTCCCGGGTTCACAAATCTCACCCATCACATCTGATGATATTCCCAGGTGATCCATGATCACCGGGTCCCAATTCCCGGATGAAGCATTCATTAACTGTGAGGTGGATGAAACGGTCAGTTCATTTACAGCCTTTCCGCAAAGTGCTGACATCACGTAATTGGGCAGGAACAGGACACTTGAGGTTTTAGCCATTTTTTCACTGTCTTTCATGGAAAGCAACTGGAAAAGGGTATTGAAAATATAAAAGTTGATGCCTGAACGTTGAAAGGTTTCCTCCCTGCTCATCATGCCCAGCCATTTTTCTTCCATCCCCTCGGTTCTCTTATCTCGGTAAGCGACCGGTAATTCCATCAGTTCACCCGATGCATCCAGCAATGCAAAATCTACACCCCAGCCATCCACACCAATACTGTTTATCCCTTCAGCGGTCCCATCAAAAGCCAGGTTTAATCCAATTATGATTTCATGGAGTATATGTTCAATATCCCAGCGTTCATGTCCGTCCCTTTCTATGATGGTATTGGGGAAGCGGTATATTTCCCTGTACTCAAGTTCAGTGTTGGAGATGGACCCCAGCATGATGCGGACATTGCTGGCCCCCATGTCTACAGCCAGGCACTTGAATGTTGATGGTTTTTTCATAGTTGGCTTACTTATGGTTGCGGAAATCAAAGGTAAGGTCCAGCTTAAGTTCACCCCCCTGTATCCTTCTGTAATTATATTGGTACGGTCGGGATTGTGGCCCTAGCTGTTCGGCTTCCTTGAATTTGGTCCCGATGGCCGGGATCCCGTGCATGAAGGAAATATCCCCCGGGGGATGATTGACCGTGGTCTTAGCCGGATCCGGTGATTCTTCAGGTGAATACAGCCGAAGGAAAATATCTTCAGACCTGCAATAAACCGTGAACTCATGATCCTGATTATCATTTAATGTCACCCAGTAAAGATTGGAATAATACCCCTTGAATTCCGGATAGATAAAACCTGCATGTCCTGTGATGGTGTTATTGTAAGGCTTATCCCAGACAGCAAAATTACCTCCGGGCATCCTGTTCTTCCAAACCCGGAATGGACCGTTACCCATGAACCGGACGCCCTGGATCTGCTGTTCAGGATACGAAAAAGATATACCCGCGAAGGGAACCCTTGATTTATCCATTCTGTAACTGGCCTTCAGGTCCAGCAGACCATCCTCATGCATGATCCATTCGAAATGGGATTTGTCTTCAAAACTTACTTTCACATGTAGCTTATTCCCCTCTTTGAAATGCTCCAGGCTGTTAACGGCGGGCGGTTCTTTTCCCACAATAAACCCACCGGTCAGTGGCAGCTCCTTACCGTTTGAAATAACCTTTTCAAGCATGCCTGTTTCCTTACTGATCTCGACCCGGGTCCCGGATGCCTCCAGTATGAGCCTGTCCGGCATCTCTGCCAGCCTGATCCCCTGGTCATCAGCAGCCTGGGCTGTGGCACTGGCAGTCAGGAGCTCAGCTGCTTTTGCCTCAGGGGATTTGACCGGCCAGGTCCAGGTGTGGATCAGCCTGCCATATGGGTCGTGCGCTTCAAGGAGTAGGGCATCTGAAGCCATCCACCCTTCCGGCCGGGGAACAGTTATTATGCCCCTCTGCATGGGCGTCAGGGGATCCACAACAGGTACACCTTCGGCAAGGATCTCAGCCGGAACGGGTTTTCCGGGTTCTGTGGCACCTGGTTCACCCGGCCGGGGAAGTTGTATCCAGCGGTAAGAAAAGCTGCATTGGTCCAGGTTGGTATAATGGAAACGGTTCTCAATATTGAATATACCGTTGAATTCAGGGGTTATGTAACGTTTTTCGATGAAGACTGGGGACCAGACCTCACGGATAGTGTAAAAGCTGCCTTCTTTTTCATGGTATGGCCCCAGTATACCATCTGGTGCATGGTTCCCGTCGCTGTCAAGCTCTCCCGTATCGGTCCTCCTGACGGCCTCATCAGCAAATACCCAGAGAAAACCTCCTGCAGAGAGGGAATGATGCCATATCCGGAGCCAGAAATCCTCCAGACCGGCCCCATGCCCGCCGTCATACAAACCATGCAACAGTTCTGTCGGGAAGAAAACACTGCGGGGTGCAAAATGGTCGAGGGAGAGGTAATCGTATTCAACATAATGGGCCGTATTGGTTTTTTCAAACACGCCCCAGGGATGGATCACCTCCCTTTGCTGGATGTCCAGTTCCTTGAAGTCACGGTCATAGCTTGTGTTCCAGCCGCCCTCATTGCCATTGTCCCACATTACAACACTGGGATGGTTCACATCCCGGGCGATCATTTCTTTTAAAAGTTTTCTACCCACTACAGAATCATATGAAGGCCTCTGCCATCCTGCCAGTTCATCCAGCACGAAGAGTCCCATGCTATCACAAACATCCAGGAAATGGGGATCAGGTGGATAATGTGACATCCGTACTGCATTCATGTTCATGTCCTTGAGCAGGTTCACTACCTCTATACTGAACGATTTGCACGATGTACGTGCGTGATCGGGGTGGAAGGTATGGCGGTTCACTCCCTTGTACTTAATGCGTACATCATTTACATAGATCCCGTCCTCTTCCCTGACTTCCACTGTCCGGAATCCAATCCGCTCAGCTGTCTCATGAAGGGTTATGCCCCGGGCATCCAGCAGGCTGAAACTGGCCGTGTAAAGATGGGGGAATTCAGGTGTCCATACCTGTACCTCCTCCACTTTCCCCCTGATACTGACCAATCTGGACTTGCTTTCCACAGGTGAGGAGAAACGGGCTTTTTCATTCCCGTCTGCATCAAGGATCTTCACCTGAAGGGAGGATGCCTTCCTTCCGCCTGACAGGTTTATATCCGAATGACAGGAGCCATCCGCCCTGGCATCTATGGCCACCCTTTCAATGTGCTCCACGGGCTTGATCTCCAGGTATACAGGGCGGAAGATGCCGCCAAAGGTCCAGTAATCCGCCTTTCGCTCAGCCTGGTTCACCGACCCGTTATCTGAGAACTTTTTTACATTGACCTCCAGGAGGTTTACCTGTCCGTATTTCAGAAGCCGGCTGATATCATGGTCGAATCTGTAGAAAGCGCCCTGGTGGACAGGACCGGCTGGTTTACCATTTATCAGGACAGCGCAATCGGTCATGACACCCTCAAATACGATCCGGATATGTTTGCCTTTCCATTCCCCGGGAGCAGTAAAAGAATAGCGGTAATGCCCTTCTTCCTTCAGTCTATCCTCAAAGGGAACATGGCCGTAATTGTATTCTCCAAATCCCTGTTGTTCCCAGCAGGATGGTACATCGATCTTTGTCCAGGTACCACTGTTCATACCTGCAGTACAGTAAAAATCCCAATCCAAAGTATGATCGAAGCCGGTACCTGACAGATAGACCTGTTCTGTGGATTGGGCGCCGGCCATCATGGGCAGGAATAATAAAAGTACTGCAAGGGCTAATGATTTCTTCATGATTTCAGTATTGTCAGTAACAAAGATAAGGGTTCATATCAGAAAACATATCCAATAACTTATATGGAGTATTATGAATTAATTGCTAAATTTCCAGATACCAAATAATAATAGTCAATATGAAATCCAAGCTCATTATTTTATGTTCACTTCTGGTTTGCCTCACCATTCGGGCTGAGGTCAGACTGCCCGGAATTTTCACAGGCAACATGGTTATTCAAAGGGATAAACCGGTACAAATATGGGGCTGGGCTGACCCTGGTGAGAAGATAAAAGTCAGTTTCAACGGGCAGGAAGAAGGAACCAAAACCGGAAAGGATGGAAAATGGTCTATACTGCTCAAACCCATGCAAGCCAGTATCAATCCACAGCACCTGATGGTCGAAAGCAAGCATAACGATATCATACTCAAAAATGTGCTTATCGGAGATGTCTGGATTTGTTCAGGCCAGTCGAATATGGTATGGCCCCTTCGAAGGCTGAAGGCAGGCGAAGAAGAGAGCAACAGTGCAAATTATCGTGCTCTTCGCATGTTCACTGTTACAAATGAAATGGCCCTGATCCCACAGGAAGACCTGGAGGGTAACGGCTGGAAAGCGGCAAAAGGAGAGGTAGTGATGGATTTTTCTGCAGTGGCGTATTTTTTCGGCAAACAACTCCTGGAGGAAACGGGTGTTCCCATCGGTCTGATCACCACTGCCTGGGGTGGGACCAATATAGAAGCCTGGACCAGCATGGAAACCCTCCGCAAATATGATCATATGCTGAAGATTTACGAGGGACTCGACAAGGAATATGATCTCAGCAGGACCCGGACCGAGAAAAGCCAGGCGAAAAGGCTGTCCATGATCAAAAAGGCTGTGCATCAGGGGGACGGTCTGAGGCTGAGCTGGGAGTCGGTAAAGGCATCAACGGGGGACTGGGATACCATAACCCTGCCCCAGAAGAAGGATAATGCCCTCTTCCGGGATTTTGACGGGGCTGTATGGTTCCGCAGGAGTTTTGATGTTCCTCCCCCTTTCCGGGGAAAGGATCTGAGATTCAACCTGGGTAATTTGTATGACCATGACATGGCCTGGATAAACGGTAACTTTATTGGGGAAACATTCGAGTCGAAAATCTCCCGGCGCTATGATGTCAGTCCATCTCTGATCAACCCTGAAGGCAACGAAATCGTGATCCGCATTTTTGATTATGGGGATGAAGGTGGATTTATAAGTGATCCCTATCAAATGAATTTCCACCCGGTGGAGGATCCAAAAGGATATCAGCTCTTATGCGGAGTATGGAAACATAAGAAATCATATACTCTGGATGCACCGCTGGAACTTCCCCTTGACAGGTCCCGTGCCATGGCGAACAGGTCACCTTCAAGTCTTTACAACCAGATGATACATCCCCTTCTGAACCTTTCGATCAGGGGAGCCATCTGGTACCAGGGAGAATCCAATGCCTCCCGGGCACATGAATATGCACGATTGTTCCCGGATATGATAATGGATTGGCGGAAGCATTGGGACCAGGGTGAATTTCCGTTCTTTTTCGTACAGCTTGCCGCCTATGACCGGCCCAGTGAGCTAACCTGGCCGGAACTGAGGGAAGCACAAAGAAAGGCGCTTGAGCTACCCAATACGGGTATGGCTGTAACTATTGATATTGGCCATCCGACAAATATCCATCCGGATAATAAATGGGACGTAGGCAAACGTCTGGCACTCGCCGCCCTGAAAGTGGCTTATGGTAAGGACATTACTTTTTCAGGTCCCATGCTTGAAAAAGCTGAACCGGCGGGCGATCAAATGAGACTGACTTTCAGCCAGGTTGGAGAGGGAGTGAAGGTGAAAGGGGATTATGGTTACCTGATGGGATTTGAAGTCTCATCCGATAATGAACATTTTGAGTTCGCCAAAGCTGAGATCATTGATGAAAAAACGGTCATGGTTTGGAGCGATAAGGTAAAGAACCCGGTTCATGTCAGGTATGCCTGGAAAAATTTCCCTGAAGAAGCCAATCTTTTCAACAGTGCGGACCTGCCTGCTTCTCCTTTCCGGACAGGGGACTGGAAATGGATTACCGAAGGGAATCTATACGGGAATTAAGCCTTCAGGGTTTTGAGCGAGATCAGGATCAGGTACAGGGTACAGGCAACCAGCAGCAGGATCCCTCCATTGATATAGATCGACATGAACCAGCCAACCAGGAAGGGGATGACCGCCCCGCCAGAAATGGCCATCATCATCAGTCCCGATATTTCATTGGCACGGTCCGGCAGTTTTGCCACCGTTATGGAGAAAATAAGGGGAAAGATATTGGAGGCCCCGAGGCTGACAATAAAGATGATCACCCAGGCAGAGGACTCACTCGGGGTGAATGCCAGCACAAGCAGGGCAACCACCAGGAGCAGGGAAGAACCGAGAAAGAATTTGCCTGAATGCAGACGGGTGAGCAGCAATGCCCCCGTAAATGTGCCGATCATTTTTGCCAGGAAGTAAAGCGATTTGGCATACTTGGCAGCATCATCGCCAACGCCCAGCTTACCGGACAGGAAAGTCCCGATATTGGAATTGATCGCAACATCTATCCCTACAACCACAAATATTCCAAGTACCATTAAGAGAATGAATCTGTTCCCCAGCAGCTTAAAACATGAATTAAGGGAAGCGGGTGCACGATCGGGTTTGCTTTCTTCAATTTTCACCAGGGAAAGCCAGACCCATGACAGGATGGCGATCAGGGCAAATGCATATAATCCATATCTCCAGGCACCGGGTGAATCATCCCCGAACAGACGGGCCAGCCAGGGACCGATCATTCCTGCGAAGAATGGCCCCAACATGGATCCCAGGGATTTAATGAACTGTGAGAAGCTCAGGAAACTGGACGCTCTGTTGGCGGGTACCACATCCACCAGCAGGGGATTGGCGGAAACCTGCAGGATGGTGTTCCCTATCCCGAGCAGGGCAAATGCCAGAAGGATGACGGGCAGGGTGTTCCCAAATACCGGGACCACCAAACCCATTATGGTGATCAGTATCCCGTAATTCAGCACCTTCTTTTTCCCTGCCCGGTCCTGCCATACGCCTACCGGGACTGAAAGCAGGAAGAACCAGATAAGGGCCACGAAAGGGATAAGCTGAAGTACATATAGCGGAGTGTCTGAATCCTGTTTGAGCTCATCGACGCCTGTCCCGACCAGGTCGATAAAGCTTACGACAAAAAAGCTTATCAATACGGGAGTGACAACGGCCGGATTTATTTTCTTCATATAAGGTTGGAGTTTCTGTAAGAATATTCACCAAGATAGTTAAATAGTTTATTAAATTGCAGTTATCGCAGAAGACCTCGAATCTAAATCCAAAATACCAGTAATGAAACTTTCCATGAAAATTTTGTTTATGCTTACGGCCTTCCTGCTGGGAATGCCTGCCTGCCAATCGGATCAGAAAAAATCTATAACCCAAACCCTTTCTGCGGATGTAGTCATTTATGGCGGGACCTCCGCAGCGGTTACGGCTGCTGTACAGGTGGCCAAAATGGGCAAAAAAGTGCTTGTTGTTTCGCCCGATAAACACCTTGGGGGATTAAGTGCTTCGGGACTCGGATGGACCGATACGGGGGATAAGTCGGTGATCGGGGGACTAGCACGCAATTTCTATCACCGCCTGTACCTGCACTACCAGAAAGAAGAATCCTGGAAATGGCAGGAGTCATCCGATTATGGTAATGTGGGACAGGGAAACGTGGCCATTGATGGGGATAACCGTACCATGTGGATCTTTGAGCCCCACGCTGCAGAGATGGTCTTCGATCAGCTGATTGAAGAAAACGATATCCCGCTCTACCGTGAAGAATGGCTCGACAGGGATGGGGGTGTCAGCATGAAAGGTACCGCCATCAAATCCATACGGACCTTGAGTGGTAAAGTATTTAAGGGCAGGGAATTCATAGATGCTACATACGAGGGGGACCTTATGGCGGAAGCAGGCGTAAGTTACTTCGTAGGAAGAGAAGGATGCGATGTTTACGGGGAAAAATGGAACGGTGTGCAAACGGGCGTACTTCACCATGGGCATCACTTCAAAAATGATATTAGCCCGTATATTATACCGGGTGATCCCGGCAGCGGTGTACTGCCACGCATATCAAAAGAAGATCCCGGGGAGTTTTGTGAGGTGGATGGCCGGATTCAGGCTTACTGCTTCCGTATGTGTCTTACAAAGGTGCCGGAAAACAGGGTGGAAATTACACGCCCGGACGATTATGACTCCACACAGTATGAATTACTGGCGAGGATTTTCGATGCCGGATGGAGGGACTTATTCAATAAATTCGATCCCATCCCGAATCATAAAACAGATGTCAACAACCATGGTCCATTCAGTTCTGACAACATCGGAATGAACTACGATTATCCCGAAGCCGGCTATGAGAGAAGAAAAGAGATCGTCCTGGAGCATGTCCGTTATCAGATGGGACTCCTGTATTTCCTTGTATCCGATCCCAGGGTCCCGCCCGAACTGCAGGAGGAAATGGCTCAATGGGGATATGCAAAAGATGAGTTCATCGACAATGCACACTGGCCACATAATATTTATGTCCGGGAGGCCAGGAGAATGATTGGCGAATTTGTCATGACTGAAAATGAGGTCCTTGGCAAACAGCCCGTTAATAATCCCATAGGCATGGGATCCTATACCATGGATTCACACAATATCCAAAGATATATCAAACCCGATGGATTCGTCCAGAATGAAGGCGATATTGGTGTCCATCCGGATGAACCCTACCGGATAGACATGGGATCCATCCTGCCAATCCGGGAAGAATGCACAAACCTGCTGGTTCCCGTGGCACTGTCTTCCTCCCATATTGCCTTTGGCTCCATCCGCATGGAACCGGTATTTATGATCCTGGGACAAAGTGCGGCTACCCTGGCTTCACTGGCTGTTGCGGAAGGCAAAGGCATTCATGAGATTCCCTATGAGCAGCTGAGAACGAGCCTTCTGAAGGACGGACAGGTACTTGAAAATGTGAAATAATTATGAAACGATCTGAAATTAATAACCTGATCCGGGAGGCCCTGGATTTTTTTGACAGCATGAGTTTCAAACTTCCCCCCTGGGCTTATTGGTCCCACGACGACTGGAAAAAGAACAGGGTTAACTGTGAAGAGATCTTCAAGAACCAGCTTGGATGGGATCTTACAGATTTTGGATCGGATGATTTTCCCGGGTCCGGTCTGTTATTGTTCACCATCAGGAATGGAAACCTGAAATTTGACCAGAAACCTTATGCCGAAAAGATCATGATCGTCGGTGAGGGACAGGTAACCCCCATGCATTTCCACTGGTCCAAGATGGAAGACATCATCAACCGCGGAGGAGGGAACCTGATGATGGAGCTTTATAATTCCGATGATAATGAGGAATTTACTGATCAGCCATTTGAAGTCAGTATGGATGGTATCAGGAAGGTCCTGGATCCGGGAAGCATTATCAGGCTTACACCCGGTGAGAGCATTACACTATACCAGGGACTGTATCATAAATTCTATGGTGAAACAGGAAAAGGGAAAGTAATGGTTGGGGAAGTCAGTGCAGTAAATGATGATCACACAGACAACCGGTTTCATGATGAGTTGGGCAGGTTCCCTGAGATAGAAGAAGATGAACCGCCTGTTCACTTGCTGGTCGGTGATTATGAGAAATACCTGTAATCCTGGATTCTTATGGATAAACTGAAGATATCCGGACTAGGTTGTACACTGCTCGATTTTGTGTATAACGGGATTGATTTCAAGGGTCCGGGATTCCAAAAATACAGGAGCAGGAAGACGGGTGACGGGGGACTAACACCAGGGCAGCTGGTCTTTCTTGAAGAGCTTGAAAAATTTGCCGGCAAGCAATTCGAGAAAATCATCGATGAAATTGCAGGGGAACGTAAACCGGATGCCTTCAATATCGGGGGACCGGCAATCGTTTCCATTATCCACGCTGCGCAGTTACTGCCAGGGGAAGCAGAAATCTGGTTTGTTGCCTCCATTGGCAGGGACTGGATAGGAGAACGGATACTGGACATTCTTTCACGTGCCCCTGTCAGCAGCAATGATTTTGTATGGAAGGATGCGAGAACCCCTTTTACCAATGTGCTTTCAGATCCAAATTTTAACCTTGGCAGCGGGGAAAGGACATTTGTCAATAATATGGGTGCAGCTGAAGAACTCAGCCCGGAGGATCTTCCGGCTGGATTTCTCGATGCCGATATCTTAGCGCTGGGAGGTACGGCACTGGTCCCTACCATTCACGACCGGCTGGATGAAATCCTTGATGGGGCAGGAGAATCAACCTTTAAACTTGTTAATACTGTATTCGATTTCAGAAATGAAAAGCGTTCTCCCGGAAAGCCATGGCCAATAGGCAAGGATCACCGTTCATTTTCATCCATTGACCTGCTCATCATGGACAGGGAAGAGGCCCTGAAGATCAGCAGTAAAAATTCCCTGGATAAAGCGCTTGCGTATTTCATTGAAAGTCCCCTGAAGGCCTTTATGGTAACCGATGGCACAGAACCTGTAAGCATTTACGCGGACAAGGCCATATATGGCCCTGCCGGGCATGACCGGATCATGAAATTGCCGGTATCCGGGTCACTACTGCATCTTAGCATGTCAGACAACCCGGATGCGGATACCACGGGGGCAGGTGACAATTTCGTCGGGGGAGTGATCTATTCCCTGGCCAGCCAGCTAAGTATGGGTGCTGATCACCCTGACCTGCTTGAAGCGGCCAAATGGGGCATTGTATCTGGAGGATTTGCCTGCACTTATATGGGCGGGACTTTCCTGGAAGAATACGTGGGACAAAAAATGGAGGTCATATCTAAATACTATGAATTGTACACCGAACAATTGAAAGATGGATGAGGTGAAGAAAATATTAGTCTTCGGTGCCGGCAGGATAGGCCGCTCATTCATAGGGCAATTATTCAGCCATGCCGGATACGGGGTTGTCTTTGTGGATGTTGACAGAAAGCTCATTGCCAGGCTGAATGAAAGAAAGGCTTATCCGGTGATGATACGGGACAGCCAGCATCCCGATGAGGAAATGACCATACAGGTTACAAACATCACTGCCCTGCATGCAGATGAAGAGGAAAAAATCATCAGCCAGATTGAGGAAGCTGACGTAATGGCCACATCGGTAGGGAAAAACGGGCTTTCCGGGCTGACCGGCATACTGGACAAAGGGATCCGGTCCAGGTACCACAGGTATCCCGGTAAGCCCATTGATATTATCCTTGCTGAAAATGTGCGCAATGCAGGTGATGTCCTGTTTTCAGCACTCCTAAAAGGGGGAGCAGCCTATCCGGTGGAGGCCTATGTAGGCCTGATTGAGACAAGCATCGGCAAGATGGTCCCCATCATGACCCTCGAACAGACTGCTGCGGATCCCCTGGCTGTCTATGCGGAGCCCTATAATAACCTGATCCTGGATGGCAGGGCCTTTAAAAATCCCGTACCCGCTGTACCGGGATTGTCGCCCAAGGACAATATGAAGGCATGGGTGGACAGGAAAATATTTATCCATAATTTGGGACATGCAGCACTGGCCTACCAGGCCAATTTTCACTTCCCGGACCTGGTTTATACCTGGGAAGCACTGGAAATACCTGCCTTGCATGACATGACACGTGAGACCATGCTTCAGTCAGCTGTTATTCTCCAGAGAATGTACCCCGATGAATTTGATCGAGGACAGCTTGTAGACCATACTGATGACCTGTTGATGCGTTTCGCCAACAAAGCCCTGGGGGACACCATTTTCAGGGTTGGATGTGACCTGCCAAGAAAACTGGGCAGGGATGATAGGCTACTTGTCCCCATCCTTGCCGGGATCAGCATGGAACTTCCCTGTGACCTGATCATGGAAGCCTGGGTTAGGGGC
>DAOUVF010000094.1 GCA_030667765.1 Bacteroides sp. | reverse complement strand
ACTGTTTATTGATGAGATCCATCGTTTCAGTAAATCACAGCAGGACTCCCTGCTTGGTGCTGTTGAACAAGGCATTGTCATCCTGATAGGGGCAACCACCGAGAATCCCTCTTTCGAAGTGATATCCCCTTTGCTGTCACGATGCCAGGTGTACATCCTTAATTCCCTGTCAAAAGATGATCTGTTGGGTCTGATCGATAAGGCCCTCAAGAAGGATATTCTACTGAAGAAACTGAATATCAATATTGCTGAGAACGAGGCCTTGCTGAGGTTGTCCGGTGGGGACGCAAGAAAATTGCTCAACATCCTGGAACTGATCATCAATGCTGAGATTTCAGGAGGGAAGGATATTCCGAAAGAGATCCTGGTGACCGATCAATCCGTTCTTGACAAGATCCAGGAGAATATCGCCCTATATGATAAAAATGGGGAGCAACATTACGACATCATTTCTGCTTTCATCAAATGCATCCGGGGGAGTGATCCCAATGCCGCTGTGTACTGGCTGGCCAGGATGATCGAGGGAGGTGAAAAACCGGAATTTATCGCCCGCAGGCTTGTGATACTGGCTGCTGAGGATATCGGCCTGGCCAATCCAAATGCCCTTTTACTGGCTACAAATTGTTTCCAGGCTGTACATCTGGTTGGCTGGCCCGAATCCCGTATCATCCTTTCAGAGGCAGCCATCTACCTGGCAACATCACCCAAAAGCAATGCCTCGTATATGGCTATTAATGATGCCCAGGAGCTGGTCAGGAAGACCGGCGACCTCAGTGTACCCCTTCACATCCGGAACGCTCCGACAAAGCTGATGAAAGAACTGGGGTATGGTGATGACTATAAATACGCACATAGTTACGAGGGTAACTTTGTGGAAAGTGAATTCCTTCCGGAGGAGCTCAGCGGGAAAAAACTTTACGATCCACAGAGCAATGCCAGGGAAACTGAGATCCGGGAGAGGTTAAGAAATTGGTGGAATAAGAAATACGGATATTAGCTATTTATTTCTATTTTTAATGTCCTTCAATGAGCTAATATAGATCAGCATGCTAGAAAACCTGCCATATGTAAAACATACTGAATCGGGCCAGTTCTTCCTGATTGCCGGTCCGTGTGTGGTTGAAGATGAAGCCCTCTGTTTCCAGATAGCTGAGCGGGTTGCCGGTATTTGCAACAAACTGGAGATCCCTTACATATTCAAAGCCTCCTATCGCAAAGCAAACAGGACCCGTTCTGATTCATTCACAGGGATTGGAGACTTGGCCGCATTAGATATCCTGCGTAAGCTTCGGAACCGGCTTAAAATACCTGTAATTACAGATATACATGCTCCGGAAGAAGCTGCCATCGCAGCAGAATATGTTGACATCCTCCAGATCCCTGCCTTTCTGAGCCGACAGACTGATCTGCTCATTGCTGCCGCGGAAACTGGTAAATTTGTAAACATCAAAAAGGGACAGTTCATGGCACCTGCCTCCATGAAGTTTGCAGCTGAGAAAGTAGCCGCTCAGGGTAACAGGAATATTCTGTTAACTGATCGTGGGACCATGTTCGGGTACCGGGACCTGATTGTAGATTTCAGGGGGATTATCGAGATGCAGCAAACAGGATATCCTGTGGTGCTTGATATTACCCATTCACTGCAGCAACCAAACCTGGAGAGCGGGGTCAGCGGCGGCCTTCCTGAAATGATTGAAACACTTGCCAGGGCCGGCATTGCAACAGGAGCTGATGGCATCTTCCTGGAAACACATCCTGATCCGGCAATTGCTCTGTCTGACGGTGCCAATATGCTTGAACTCTCCGGTATCGAAAACCTGCTTCAGAAGCTCAAGCTGCTGAGAGAAACTGTTAATAAACTGAAAAACCAATAACCAGATTGTCATTATTTTAAGCCTAAAATCATGAAAAAGACCATTCTTATCCTAATAAGCATTGCAATTTTTACCGTGGGATCTGCTTATGCTCAGGATCTGCAGAAAATCCTGGATAAATATTTTGAAACCATAGGACAGGAAAAATTATTAAAAGTGCAAACACAGATAACCATAGGCAAAACATTACAGATGGGCATGGAAATGCCTTTTAAAACCATGAGCAAACGGCCCAATAAGGCTTATATGGAGGTGGAAATCCAGGGAGCCAAGATGGTGATGGCGTTTGACGGGGAAAATGGCTGGGCGATCCAGCCATGGACAGGATCTGCAGAACCTGTGGATCTGCAGGGACCGGAACTTCGGCCTATGAGAGAGATGTCAGACATGGATGGAAGCCTGTGGAATTATGTTGAAAAGGGACATCAAATTGAACTGTTGGGCACTGAAGAAATGGAGGGCACCGAAGTATATGTTCTTAAGCTCACCAGGAAAGATGGGGATATTTCCCACTATTACCTTGATTCAGAGAAATATGTAATGCTGAAATTGAGCTATAAAATGGTGGTCAATGGGCAGGAAACTGAGATGATAGCTTTAATGAGTAACTTCCAGGATGTAGAGGGTTATATCATGCCCTTCACAACCGAGCAGAGATTTGACGGACAAACTGGCATGACCATCACATTCGATGAGGTGAAGTTCAATGTGGATATCGATGATGCCATATTCGTCAAGCCTGCCCCAGCCGATGTTGAAAACTAATTGGATTATACTAAATGGACAGGAGCCCTTTTCGAGGGCTCCTGTTATTTCTTCAGCAGGTCTGTAAGCCGGGTTCTGTATCCTGGTCGTCCCCTGTGGGGCCGGCTCCGGGATCTCTATCATTTATCTGATCGACCTACCCCCCGACATCGGGCGAGCAACCCTTATCAGCCGGTATACATGGTCTTTCAGCCCAAAAGGCGGACCGCCACCGGTGTCGCCACCGGGACCGGTGAGCTCTTACCTCACCTTCTCACCCTTACCCCTTCTGACGAATCAGTACGGGGCGGTTATTTTCTTCTCCGCTGCTATACCCTCACGGACATCTTTCTCCCGAAAGTATGGTGCTCTGTGCTGCCCGGACTTTCCTCTCTTTGTACCCCGTTGCCGGGATCCAAAGAACGATAGAACGTCCTGCTGAATTGCTGCAAAAGTACAAAATTTTCAAATAATCCCCGGAAGGTTTGGAACTATTAGCTTGGAACTATAAGTTTGGGTCTTATAGTTCCAAGCCTATACATGGAGAATCTGACGTATATATTACCAGAAAATTTTATAGCAAAATACCCCCTGGATCAGAGAAATAGTTCCAAACTATTGATCTATCAACGGGGGCAGGTTTCCCACCAGACTTTCAGAAACCTTCCCGCGTTGCTTCCGCCAGACATACTGATGGTTTTCAATGACACAAGAGTGGTTCAGGCCCGCTTGCTGTTTGAAAAATCCACCGGCTCCAAGATTGAGATTTTCTGCCTCGAACCCCATGAACCTGCTGAATATTACCAGGCATTTCAGCAGACTTCAGAAAGTGTCTGGAAATGCCTGATCGGGAATGCGAAAAAATGGAAATCAGGTCCATTAAGCCTGGAGGTAGGATTAGGCCACCCAAGTCAAAAAAGGATCATCGAATTCCATGCTGAAAAAATCAGCTGTGACAAAGATGCATTTCTCATCAGGTTTCAATGGGATCCCGGCGATGTTACTTTCGGTGAGATCCTGGAAAAGGCCGGCCATACCCCTATCCCACCCTACCTGAACAGGGATGCTGAACCAGAGGACAAACAGACTTACCAGACTGTATATTCCCTAATAGATGGTTCCGTAGCTGCACCGACAGCGGGACTGCATTTTACGGATGCAATGCTTGAGCAGATCGACAGGAAAGGGATCAACCGGCTTAACCTTACACTGCATGTAGGCGCCGGCACTTTCCAACCTGTATCAAAGGATGATCCGGCGAAACATCCCATGCATGCCGAACATTTTTATGTGAGCCGGCGGTCTTTACAGGCTTTGCTGGATCACGATGGAGACATCATGGCCGTAGGCACCACAACAACCCGTGTGCTTGAATCCCTTTACTGGCTCGGCCTTAAGCTGATCGGCAACAGGCAGTCCGGTGAATCACCGATATTCCTTGATCAATGGGAAGCCTACGAAATACCTCCTGGCAGCCTCGGAGAAAGTCTCAGACAACTCCTGCGGTACATGGAAGAAAATGGACTGGAGATCATGAAGGGAATCACCAGGCTGATGATCATCCCGGACTACACTTTTCGAATGGTTAACCGGATGATCACGAATTTTCACCAGCCCGGCAGTACATTGTTAATGCTTGTAGCCGCATTTATCGGGGAAGACTGGAAAAAAGTCTACGAGTATGCCCTTGCCAACGATTTCCGTTTTTTGAGCTATGGGGACAGTTCCCTGCTTATTCCCTGAGTACAGCCTCATCAATCAATTCCAGTGTATCCGGGTTGATCACCTCCAGGGTAACCTTCATTCCATCAACATGTATCAACACCAATGCATTCTGGGTGGTGAATCCCTGAACATGCTCGGACCAGGGAGTCTCCTCCTGTGCATAATAGGGTGCACCCGCCGCCCCGTTATTGATCTGCCAGATCTCCCTGCCAATCTCTATCTTTTCAGCGAAGTACATTTCAGGATAGATATCCAACTCAGAGGATATCTTCAACCGGTTATAATTATGTTCATCGCCGGTAAAAATGGCCACGACTTTGTTGGTCTTATTAATCAGCAGGTCAAGATATTCATCCCTCCTTTCGATGATCCCTTTAGGAAGGTTTTTCCCGGCAATAAAGGGACGGTACTGGTTATTACCACTATACCACATATCATCCCCCACATGTCCTCCATTTGGGAAAGCGGGGGTATGTTGGGTAACAAAAATATGATCAATGCGATCATCAGCCTCAAGCATCTGAAGCGTTGAGGCCAACCATTCAAGTTGCTTGTCCAGAATATAGCCATGCAGGTTTCCTCCGGTCAGCCGGATAAAAGGAGTGGATGAAGCATAGAGGTAATCCGAATTGAGGACAACAACTGCTACATTATCATAGAGATAGTAAAATACAGATTCCTTGTAGGACGGGAAATCTGTTTTTTTTGGATCCGGATCATAGGATGCTCCATCCTCGCTTTCCGGTCCGTTTACAGGCATATGAAAGTTATCCATAAAAACAGCTTCAGCCGACTCCGTTTCAAAGGGGAAGCGGTCTACCTTCATGATCATTTCATCCCTGGTATCATAAAACCAGTATTCCAGTGCCTCATGGTTACCCATTCCCACATAAACAGGTATATAGTGCCCAAACGCTTCAATGGACCTCTTCCAGTTGGCATACTGCAGATTGGTTGCATCCTTGCTGGTTAGGTAGCCATTGATCAGATCCCCTGTGAACTGAAAAAAGCGGGCATCATGCATGAGGGTCGCTGCCATGATCTTTTTCATGATATAGCTGTTTACTCCGAAAATATCTCGTTCACCACCGCCCTGTCCGCTCCTGGAATCACTGGCATAGGCAAAAGTAAAAGGTGTTCTGGATCCCGGTTCAGGAGCGGTCCGGAATGAATACTGCTGTTCGACTCCACCGGTTTGTAAAAGGTATTCATATTCAGAATCGGGAGACAAACTGGTGATTCCAATAACATGATCGAGGGTGGCCTTCTGATCAGCAAAGCTCCGGCCATCAATGTTAATTTTTGCAGAAACCTTGAGATTCGTTTTAAAGGTGATGGTAGCACCCTCATCCGTCAACAGGTTAACAAATGGGCCTTCTATTACCGTGATGCCAATTTCGAATGGTCCGGTACCTTTAAATGCCACCCTTCCGTCATAAATCATATTTCCATATTCATCTACAACACGGTAACCAATGGTCCCATCTCCGCTTTTCTCCCAGCCCGTCATATCATATCTCCCGGACAGGTTGCTGAGGATGTCGACCTGTGATTTCCCGCCTGTAATTTCTGCCGTGCTCCGGAAATACACAGGCAGTGGGTGTCTTGAATCATTATAGTGGATAAGTCCATAGTACATGGTTCCTGATAGCAAGGTATCCAGAAAATCAAAAGCAATACCCTTTGGTGTACCAACAGGATTCCCCAACATCTGTTTAAGGGTATGATATGGAGGAAGGTCCACATTGTATACCCTGGCATCGTTCCTCTCCACATAAACCCTATTGCGTTCGAATCCCATATTGGAATACACTTTTGGTATTTTTTTCTGTGCATGGCATCCATAAAAGATCGAGCCAGTCAACATAACTATTAGAAATAATTGCCGTTTCATTTCAAACAATTTTATTTGAACAAGTGGTTAGTTCATTACTTTCCTTATCAAGGAACTAAAATTAATGATATCTTCTTCGGTAGTGTCATAAGAACACATCCAGCGCACCTCACCGGTAGCCTCATTCCAGACATAAAAGAAAAAGGCTTCCTGGAGGATGGGAATGAGTTCTTTTGGCAGTATGGCAAATACAGCATTGGACTGAACCGGCTGTGTGATCCGGATCCCGTCAATCTTCATCACTTCTTCTTCGAGCATTTTGGCCATATGATTGGCATGGCTGGCATTTTTCAGCCAAATATCCTCATCGAGAAACCTTTCAAACTGGGTAGCTATGTAGCGCATCTTTGATGCCAGCTGCATACCCTGTTTCCTCAGGTATTTGAAATCACAGGCAAATTCCTCGCTCATAAACACTACGGCCTCACCATACATCATCCCATTTTTGGTTCCACCGAAGGATAATACGTCAACTCCTGCAGCTACTGTAAATTCCCTGAATCCTGTCTCGAGGCTGGCGGCTGCATTACTGATCCGGGCTCCATCCATGTGGACCAGCATGTTGTGATCATGTGCATAATCAGTGATGGCCCGTATCTCATCAGGGGTATAGACGGTACCCATCTCAGTCGACTGTGTAATAGAGATCACTCGTGGCTGTGAGTGATGCTCAAAGTCTATCCCGTACATATGTTTTTCAATGGATACAGGGGAAAGTTTGCCATCAGGAGATTCAAGAGAGAGCAGTTTACAACCGGTCCATCTCTCCGGGGCCCCGCATTCATCTTCATGGATATGTGAAGTTTCGGCACAAATAATGGAATGGTATGGTTTAGTTATCGCATCCAATCCAAGTACGTTGGCGGCTGTTCCGGTAAACATAAAATATGGTTGAGCCTTCTCTCCGAGAATGCTCTTTATCTTTTTCACCGCGGATGCCGTATACGGATCATCACCGTAAGCGATGGTATGACCTGAATTCACACTTTCAATGGCCTTCATTATTTCCGGATGAACCCCGGCATTATTGTCACTTGCAAATCCCCTTTTATTCATGAAATGGAAGGTTTGTGTAAATAAAATTATTAATAAATCACAGGATCTAAAACAATTCGTCGTATTTAGTCCACATATAATCCCCGAGTTCCCAGGCCTGATCCACTACCCTTGAACCCCATTTGTTTGTATATCCTGTTAAAAATTCAATGGTCTTTTCCGGTTTGCCCTTTTTATAGAGCTTCAGGGCTTCTACCTCAACAGCCTGCTGGTTGTCAAGCAATTCCTGTTGCCAGGGAAGCCAGACGGCATCCACATCATGGCGCATGTCCCCCCATCGTTGGGCGGCCAGTGTACCAAGCCGGTTAAATGCCCACCATGCTGATTCCCGGTTATAGCCCTCAGGCCTGCCGGGCGTTTTATAGGGAACCGGAAGGTCGGTAACCGAACAATACACCGGAATATAAATGGAAGTAGCCACATTGTCCATAGCCAGCCAGACAATCCCGCCAATCTCATCCGGCAGCCAGTCCCTCGACTGTATAATGGTCGCATACATGGTATACCAGCGTGCAATGGTCCTTTCACCTCTCCAGCCCCAGCCGCCATTGATCCTGAATACCTTATTCATGTCATAAGGCATAAATGGATTCGCCAGGGGAGAGATCACAATCTTACCACTGTCATCGGCCACGGTAATGTCCTTGACAAAATTAAAATCCGTACCCTCATAGTAATCTTTGAAAACAAAGATCAGTTTAGCCAGGTCAACCGGCTCGTCAGGCTTCACAGAAAATGGATAATTCTCTGCATTCGGATCCAGTTCCAGGGAAGGGGCAAGCAGATGAAACACCCTCCATTCCCTTCGCCGGCTGGCAAATGAGGTCCTGCTTTCCGGCGCATAGGCATAGCAGAAGCGGAAGGGTCCATCTCCAGGTGACCACCAGCCGTTTTCTCTGGCCACATCAAAAATATTTTCAGATGCCATAAAATGATCAGGATCAGTAAGATCTATTTCCTTTATGGTGCTTGCATTGGCATTCACCGATACATGTTCATCAGGTACCCGCTGGGCCGCCCAGACAGCACCGGTCATTCCTTTACCCGAACCAACGATCTCAAGGTGCCAGACCTCTCCGGGATCAGATATGGTCAGGCATTCCCCATAATCATTCCAGCCGTACTGGCCAAGAAGTTCACCGGCCAGTTGTATGGCTTCCCGGGCAGTTGCCGTTCGCTCCAGCATCAACTGGCACAGCCGCTGGCAATCGATCAAACCCTCATCTGACTGTAACTCCTCACGGCCGCCAAAGGTAGATTCACCAATACCCACCTGGTATTGATTCATGCAGGGGTAGGCTGAATTTATATAGGCATTGGTATAGGCTGACTGTGGAATTTCACCGATCTTCCTGTGAATATAGGTTGGCATGGCAAGGGAATCAAACGGCATACGTTTATACATCGGTGCCATGCTTCCTGCAGGATGCTCCATTCCCGGCCGGACATCTATCCATGAACGTGTCCGGTGGCTGTCATCCGTATGTGAAGTGATCACTGATCCGTCTGTGGTGGCCTTTTTCCCCAGGGTTATACTTGTACAACCGTCGGGAATATTTCCTTCCCAATCAGGCCTATCCTGTGCCTTGATGAAAACCATGTTTAAACAACCTAAAAGCATAATTACCAGAAATTTGGAGAAGAAATCTTTCATTTTTGTGGATTTTTCAGTAATTTACAGAACTGTAACCAATATTTTCCGCTAATATAGTATTGTTGAGCAGTCTTT
>DAOUVF010000101.1 GCA_030667765.1 Bacteroides sp. | reverse complement strand
TCTAACATACCATAATAGGGTACATTACTGATGGTTATTTTCTCCCGGACAAGAATTTTTTTGATGGGTGCAGGATGGCTGTACCTGCGTATGACCATTTCCAGTGAGGTATTGGGTTTCCCTTTTAAGTGATCACTGATTTTACTGATTTCAAGGTTAATCATTGGCTTACCATCGATGGAGATGATGGTGTCGCCTGCTTTTAATCCGACCTTACTGGCAGGAAATCCTTCATAAGGTTCAGCTATGATAGCATACTCTCCACTTTTGCGAATAAGGGATCCTATACCGCCATATTGTCCGGTCGTCATAAAATTAAAATTTTCACGATCAGATTCCGGAATATAAGTTGTGTAGGGATCCAGCTCCTTCAGCATCCCCTTGATACTGTTTTCAACCAGTTTTTCCGGGTTTGTTTCATCCACATAAAACAGGTTTAATTCCCGGAAAAGGGAATAATAAATTTCCAGGCTTTTGACAAGCTTGAAATCATCGTTGGAGGAAGCAATAAAAAACAGTGAACTGACTGTAATTAATGCTATTCCTGCGATAACCATTACTTTCCTGTTCATTCTCTTTCTGCTCATATTCCAGGGATTCATTAAATGAGGGACAAATATACTAGATATTAACGGATAAAAGGATCAAAAGGTTTAAATCACAGGCTTTTTAACTTTTTTTTACATTTTCTGAAAGTCATGATAAATCACTTGAATTTTACAGGTCAATAATTTCAAACCGATGAACCAGGGTGTATCCGTTTTCGTCAACAAGTGTTAGCAGATAATTGCCTTTTTTGGGCGTAATCCCCAGTTTATGAATATACCTGGTGGTCCCTATGAATGTTTCGTTAAGATGCCAGTAGATCAGCGATGAGGGATGACGATGAGCAGCCTCAAGAATAATCTCGCCCATTGATCCATCCATTTCACGTGGTACATATATCCTGGCTGAATGCCGGGGATAGATCATCTCCATGAATTCGATGTCATCCATGGGTTTACAGTCGGGATGTATTTGTGGGAGGATGCGGTAATCGGGGTTTTTAGCCCGGTAATACCACTCTTGTGCCGGAGGCAAGACAAACCAGGATTCATGCCTCATGCCTGAAATAGCTCGACAATCACTATTTACACGGTACATTCCATCTGGGGAAAGATGAATTATCCTGTGATAAGGACATGGCGCAGAAGCCCTTCCCCTGGCAGGCACGTATATGGTATCTATGGAGGGACAAAAAGGTCCGGGAAGATGTCCGCTTTTGTTGCAGATGGCAACCGGATAAAGCTCATTCACAGGGGACTGGAACCAGTTGCTTTGAGGAAGGGTATTAAAAATATCAAACAGAATTGGGGCAGCAACAGCTATTCCGGTCAAACCGGGCCGGCCTTCACCATCGGCATTCCCAACCCAGACCCCAATGGTAAAGGCAGGCGAAGTTCCAATGGCCCATCCATCACGAAAACCAAAACTGGTACCGGTCTTCCAGGCGATTTTACCGCTTGAAGAAAAGCTTTTCCAGCCAGCCTGTGAGTAAGGGCGGTTGACATCGAGCAGGGACTGGAAAGTCAACCATAAAGAAGCAGCACTGAATGAATGAATATTATTTGCTGAACACTCATTTACCTGCTTAATTGGCTTATCATGATACGCGTAAACAGGTGGATGAATGTCATCGGAAAGATACTGCCCTGACTGGTTGTAACGATCAAGCACCCTGCCCATGGACGCATACACCCCGGTAATCTCCCATAAACTGCCTTCGGCACCCCCGAGGATCAATGATAGCCCATAATGGGATGCCGGGTATCTCAGGGTATGAATGCCCAGTTCCTCCAACTGGTAATAAAATCTTTCGAATCCATGGGTTTGAAGCATCCTGACGGCTGGAATATTAAGGGACCTGGCCAGTGCCCGGCGGGCAGGAACTGCGCCATCATAGGTCAATGTAAAGTTTTTAGGTGAGTAACCTGTATACTGTGTCGGGATGTCCGGGATCAGTGTGCCTGGCAGGATCTCTCCTTCTTCCAGCATCATGCAGTACAAAACAGGTTTAAGAATACTACCTGTACTGCGTGGAGCATTGATGATATCGACATCACCACCAAATTCCGGCCGGTACGGATTGTGGGTATTACCGACATAGGCCATAACTTCGCCGGTACGGGTATCAAGGACCAGGCAGCAGGCATTATGTATGTTGTTGTGTTTGAGCTGTTTGTGATGTTCTTCTATGATCAGGCTTACTCGCTGTTGCAGTGAAGCATCGAGACTTGAATGTACCCTTGAGCCACGGTATTGAGTATATACCCTGTCCATTAAATGAGGTGTATAGGAAGGAAGTGGGAATGGTTTGTCAGGCAATGCTTCAAGCTTTGCCAGTTCACAATCAAGTGAGTCAAGCAATCCTTTTCTCTCCAGTTTTTCCAGTAGCAAGTTTCGTTTTTGGATCAGCAATGAACGGTTTTTTCCGGGATGGATCAGTGAAGGGGCATTCGGTAATACGGCAAGTGTGGCAGTTTCAGCCCAGGAAAGCTGTTCGGGAGGGCGACCATAGTATCGCCATGAAGCAGCATCAATACCTACTACATTTCCACCGAAAGGTGCATGTGAGGCATAAAGACAGAGAATTTCCTCTTTTGAACCGGTCAATTCCAGCCGGGTAGCCATAACTATTTCTATGATCTTTTCAGGTATGGTGCGGGCCTTCCCCTTCCTGGCAAGGCGGATTACCTGCATGGTTAGTGTGCTGCCACCACTGACAATTTCACCCTTTTTAAGGTTATGCAGCAGGGCCCTGAGCAGGGAGAGAGGGTTGACACCGGGGTGATAATAAAAGAAACGGTCTTCATACAGGATGGCTGCTTTTTTATATTTCTCCGGAAGGGAATCCACAGGAGGAAACCTCCATTGTCCATCATCTGCAATTCGTGCCCCGAGCAGTTCCCCATATCTGTCGAGTAAAACAGTACTGTAAGGATCATCAAAGAGGGGGCGGGGAAGGCAAAGCCAGAATAATCCTGAAAGGATCAGGAAAAGAGACAGGGCCAGGGGCCAGTTGGATAATCTTAATTGTCCTCTCATATACGGGACCAAAAAGTATCATATATTCATTCATTCACCTCGGGTCACGTGGACCCACCTGCCTGCTGTGCTGGCATTAACACCTTTATCATACATGGCCTCACAATACACTGCTGGAAGATAATACTTCCCAAGATAGGCGGCATTCAACTGTATAACATAGGTATTGGTACCATTTCGTTTGAGATCAAAGTAAGTATATACGCGGTCATCACGGATGTCCTGGTAGGATGGCTGGTCCGCAGCATGGACAGACGTAAAGTCATCCATACGGGTATTGTGGATCTCCCATCCTGAGGGAAAGATCTGAGAGAGGGCCATGTCTTTATAAATATGAACTCCAAAGGGATTGGAAATGGTGACATGAGCCAGAAAATCAGTTCCCTGAATGAGTCGTGTAATATCGACTGGATTCCCTGCCATGTCGGTATATCTCACAGAAAGGTTAAGGTTGTGATGCACAGCGGTTTCTTTTCCTGCTTTTGGTATTCCTTCCATGGTAAGCCTGACAAATATCACACCCTCGCCCTTGTTATCTACTGTGATATTCCCGCCAGAACTGATTCCTGTGTCGAGATCCACCTGCACAACGGACAGTTTTGTATTTGCAGTTGTTTTCTTGCCGTCATCAAACTGGCAGGTAAATTTTAGTTCCCTTGAGCTGGCATCACTGCCGGCAAATTTTGACATGGCAAGGAGGCAATATGCCGTTGTCTGTGTGCTCATCCAGCGTCTGCTCCGCAATTCATCAGATATTTTCCGGGCAAGGAATATGCCCTCAGAACGTTTATCAAGCAGCGCAAATGTTTCCAGTATCATGGCCCAATCCCTTTCCCGTGAGCCATAGCTGTAGTTAAATCCTGAGTATTCTGGGATTTCAGGCATTCCCTGTGCAATCAGCATGTTGGCGGATGCTGACTGACCTGCCAGGGCATATGCTGCTGCCAGTCGCCACCGGGCCTGGATGGAAATGGTTTCCATTTCGCGAAGCCTGTTCATGGCCCCAAGCTCAGGCTCTCCCGCAAGTGCCAGTGTATATAAACGATATGACTGCACCAGGTCATCCATCCTGTATTTGTCCCCTGACATTTTCCATCGTCTGGCCTCTTTGCGCTGGTATCTCACCCATGGTTTTTTGAAGTTTACAGGCAATCCATAGCCTTTGGATTCAGCTTCCAGGAGAAAATGTCCGGCGTAGGATGTTGACCAGGAATTTTCATCCCCTGAATTCGGCCAGTATGCGAAACCACCGGAAGGAAGCAGGAAGGACTGAATTCGCTTGATGGCGGCCTTTATATTGACTTCTGTTTTTGATCTGGCTGCATTGTTTAGTTCCGTTATGTCCCCTAGGAAAAGTTGAGGAAATGCAGCAGAGGTTGTTTGTTCAATGCATCCGTGAGGATAAGCTAACAGGTATTTAAGCCTCCGTCCAAAATCAATGGGAGGAATGGAAGATACCTCCAGTGCTGCTGTATTGGTTCCCGGCATTCCGGGAAGGGTATAAGCCCGGTTGAGTGTTTGGCCGGGTTCAATTACCTCATCAATGAATTCCGTGATTGGAGGATTGGGGTTCCTTATATCCAGTTCTATATCATAAGAAGCAGTTTCAGAGCCACTTATTGCAATTACTTTTACTTTCCCTATACCCAGTACATCTTTGACAATTAAACCAAATGTACATTGTTGATCACCCTTCTGGCTGAATGTGAGTTGTTGCTCATGATTATCCTGAAGGTTAAAAAACTCATTCGCCTCAAGCCTGACAGTAACCTCTTTGATATTTTCCTCAAGGGCAAAAACCGTAACCGGAAGCTTGACTTCCTCACCTGGACCAAGTACCCTGGGAAGGGTGGCGAGTACCATCAGGGGTTTTTTGACAGGAACAGTCTTCTCTGCAGCACCATATGCAAACTGGTTGCCGGCAATTACCATGGTTCTTACAGAACCTGTATAATTTGGGATACCTATCACATGTGATTGTTTTTCACCCTGCTTTAGTGAAAAAGGGCCGATGAATTTAACCATAGGTTTGAAACGGTTGGCGCGACTTTGTGACTCCTGTCCCGCATCTTCCTCAAAACCGCCTCCTATGGCAAACATCTGCTCTATTTTACCTCCATAGGATCCTAGCACAGCATTATATATATCCCAGGTTTTTACACCCAGGGCCTCCCTGGCATAGAAATGATCCCATGGATGGGGCGTGGAAAATCGGGTCAGGTCCAGCAAGCCTTCATCAACAATGGCAAGGGTATAGCTACATGCTATTCCATTACTCTCACTGACTTGTATAATGACTTCTTCTTCAGGCCTTAAAACGTCTGGCATCTCAATCACAGGATGCAGTCTGGTTGACGGATCTTCAACCAACATCGGGATCACACCATACAAGCGAATGGGCAGGTCATTTTTTATTTGTGAATGTGGTTGTACAAGTGTTAAGTTTACATATATATTAGGAGCCATTTCAGGCGTTACTTTAAAGTTAAACATGGTTTCGGGTTCACTAACTTCCACCCAGTATGCATCAAGTACCCTTGTACCGTTTTCAATACTGACGAGTGCCCTGCCATGTCCGGATGAGGGGAAGGTAATACTGGCAAATTCACCCGCCTGGTAGGAGGTTTTGTCTGCACTGAAACTCAGCATAGCGGCTCCGCCCGGATGCTCTCTTTGCCCCCTGCCTGCCCAACCAGGCCAATCGATGTAAACGATCTTACCGCAAGCATGTCCACTCAAAGGATCTACCACCCTTAACAGATATCTTCCCCATTCAGGATAATCTATAAGGAACTGAAAACTTCCTTCCCCGTTATGGGTATTGACACTGGTGTTATAAATAGGCTGATGTTCAGTATTACCAATATAGGAGGCAAGATTATCATGCCCTGCATCCCACCACCAACGCCAGTTAATCTTGTAAATACTTACATCAAGGTTCCTGCGTGAAACAGTATTGCCATCCGGATCAAGGGTGACCAGGTTTACTGTGTGTGAAGTATCGGTCAAAAGCATTCCCCGGGCTTTGTCTCCAGGGGGTGTTTTAATACCTACGTAACTTTCATAAGGTGAATAGGGGATGGAAAAACGGTCAATACTGAAATCACCGCTCTCTTCGAACACCCTTGAAACAAACCCGGCCCGTAACATGCCCGGGGATGCATCTCCGGTTTGGAGGGATGTCATGAAAACGGCCTTGCCATTCTCATCTGTTTTTCCGTCAAACAAAATTTGTTCTTCAGCATAGAAGGTTTTCACAGGATCATCAAAATCAAAATCCTGGAAACGCTGGAATCTGGTTTTCATCTCTGTCAGAACTACCGAAACACGTGTTTTCAGGTTACGTGCAACAGCACCGTGCAGCCAGTTTGCCTCAAGCCTGCCCCTGATCTCAGGATCTGTTACAGATATGCGGTCTTTCCCAAAACTAAGATTGATTTTAAGCCGGTTGGGTTTTACGGTTTCAATCCTGAGCCATTTTGTAAAAACCAGGCCGCCGATCCTGATCCGGGCCATCCAGTTACCCGTGGGTGCATCCGGGTGTGTTGCCGTAGTGAAGGAATAGAATCCATGACTGATACTGTTCCGTATCATCCTGCTGACAACCTGTCCATGGGGATTTAACAGCTCAAGGGTTGCTGGATGATTATCAGGCAGCAAGTCCTGCCTGTCCTCAAGCATAAGGTTCAGGTAAAGGGTATCTCCCGGCCGCCAAACACCCCTTTCACCATAAATAAATACTTTAACACCCTTTTGAACAATGTTCCCTGAGACATCAAAACGACTGAGCGACAAGGAGGAACCATCGTCAAGCCGGAGGTAACCCCGTTGCTCGTTTTGCCGGGCAATCAGCAGAAAAGGTTTGTTTTCGAGATTGATCCTGGCCATGCCTTCATCGTCGGTCCTGGTACTTCCGATGACCTGCTGCTGGAAGCTTAATATATCTATCTCGACTCCGGAAAGAGGCAACGATGAGACAAGATCGGTTACAGCAACGGTCAGAGAATGGTCAGTGCCAGCCTTTGCAATGATCCCAAGATCAGAGGCAAGGATGTTACGGGCAACTGATCGGTGTTTCCCAAAATAGCTATCCGAGCAGGGATCTTCCCTTTCCTCCCAGTTATAATAGTAGTAGTCTCCTTCGTAATAATAATCTTCGTAAGAATCCCAGTAGCTTAGTTCTTTTTCCCACTGTTCATCATACTCATCTTCAAGCTCAAACAGATCAGATGATTCCGTGGATTGATCATCACAGGGATACAGTGAGTATTGTTTCCTGAATCCTAGCTCAATCCGGTAAATGGCTCCTGGTTCAGCCTGGATTAGAGTTGAAAGATCCAGTGAAAACACATTCCAATTTCCAAAGTCCACTGTAGAACCAGTATTTAGATGAATGGTTTTCCTTAAGATCAACCTGCCAACACGCTTTAACTGGTAATCTCCATCAAGCTGATTGACCTGCAGGAACTGGCTGAGATTTTTTTCGTAAATACGGATAACACGTATTTCAATAGCTTTCAGGTTCACTGCCTCAAAAGGCATGATCAATCCGTCGGAAGATGGAAGAATCACACCCCTGCCCAGCAACCGCAGGGCTGGTTTGACCTCATCAAAGCTTACCTGGTATTCGTTACCGGCTGACAATTTATAATCCAGGATATTCCTGATCCCGGAAGAAACCATGACTTTTAAATTACCGATCTGCCGGACTGCCGGATATGCACGTATATCATTGTTCTCAACAATGAATGAAAGATCTGTTCCATTATCAAGGGTAATCAATCCATTCAGGTATTGTTTTTCCTGAAGGGGATCAGAGAATCTTAGAAGTATATATTGCTCAGGTTGCTGAACAACAGAAACTTCCATTAATGTAAATTCGCCAAGGGCAGGTAAGACGACCTCCATATCTCCTTTACGCTGAACGCCAATTGATTTTCCATTCCATGCTATGAGGACCTTCCCTGCCTTTTCCTTTCTTTGAACACTGTCAATCCTGAAACGGTGTTCCCTGCCATCCGGATCCGGATCCCACGATATGTTCAATGATTTTCCATCCTGTGATGCTGTCAGCAATTCCTTCAGACCGGTCTCCTCCAGGAAATCTGCCGTCTTTAGGGTTCCGGTATATTGTAGCCATTGAAGATTTCCGGGTTCATAGGTTTGCTGGGACTCAAGACTCACATCAAAATTTTGCACAATGGTCTGAAATTCAAATGAAAATGTTTTCAGATTACCCGGCACATCCATGATTTTTTCAAGCGCAAAATCCACCTTGTATGTAGTTCCGGATTTCATATCTTCATCCGGCCTGAATTCTATTGTTTGCTCATCAATCCAGTAAGCGGATCCTTTAAGGGAAGGAGATATTTCAAACAATCTACCATCAATGGGTTCGGACATGTCAACCTGGTCAGGGAATGCTTCAGTCAGCCGGATCCTGATCCCGTCCTGCCGGCTTAAATGACCAGCAGTAAATGCTGCTATGTATGAAGTAAATCCTGGATCAATGGTTGGAGGTTGAGGCGTTTGTTGCTGGCAGGAAAAAAGGCTGAACAGGATGGCAACAATTACCGTTCTGTAAAAAACAGTCATTAAAATGGATTTCATTCGGTTAAAATTTTATTAATCCCTTCAAGTAACCGGAAGTAATTAACGGAGACGGAAT